>NZ_JBHVDX010000019.1:0-75808 GCF_042802555.1 Streptomyces sp. NPDC057474
CGGCGGGTCCGCCCCCTACGGAGGTTCCATGGCCGACAACGTCACCTCGTTGTTCCGCAGCACTGCGGCGCACAGCCCGTCGATGGCGGCGCTGACGCGTGAGGGCGGCGACGGGGTGGGTCCGGTGGACTTCTGTATCCCGTGCAACCCCTACTTCCCCACCCCCGCCATGTTCGATGACATGGCGGGCAAGCTGCGCGACATCATCACGTACTACCCGAGCAGCGCCGACACCATCACGGCGGAGCTGTGCAACCTGCTCCAACTGCCGCCGCAGTGCGTGGCGATGGGTAACGGCTCGACCGAACTCATCACCTGGCTCGACCATCTGATGGTCCGTGAGTCCCTCGCCGTCCCCGTCCCCACCTTCGGACGCTGGACCGACCAGCCGATGGAGACCGGCAAGCGGGTCGACATGTTCCCGCTCCAGGAGTCCAGCGGCTTCGCCCTGGACCTCGCGCAGTACGCCGAGTTCATCCGTGCCCGCGGCACCCGGGTCGCCGTCATCTGCAACCCGAACAACCCCGACGGCGGCTTCCTGCACCGGCACGCGCTGGTGCAGTTCATGGACGCGATGGCCGACCTGGACCTGATCGTCATCGACGAGTCGTTCCTGGAGTTCGCCGACGCCGAGTCCGAGCCGAGCACGGTCCAGGACGCGGTCATGCGGCCCAACGTGGTCGTGCTGCGCAGCCTCGGCAAGAACTTCGGTCTGCACGGCATCCGCTTCGGCTACATGGTCGCCAACCCCGCCCTCGCCGGCAAGATCCGCTCGATGCTGCCGAAGTGGAACCTCAACTCCTTCGCCGAGTACGTGGTGTTCATGCTGAAGAACCACGGCGCCGAGTACATGGAGAGCCTGCACCAGGTCCGCCGGGACCGCCTGGACATGGCCCGCCAGCTCTCCGCCCTCCCCGGGCTGACGGTGTACCCGTCGCAGGGGAACTTCCTCTTCGTGCGCCTGCCCGTGGGCGCCGAGGGCACCGTGGTCCGCGACCGGCTCCTCACCGAGCACCGGATTCTGGTCCGCGAGTGCGGCAACAAGGTCGGCTCGTCCAGTCGCTTCCTGCGACTCGTGGTCCGGCCCCAGGTGGACGTCCGTCGCCTGGTGTCAGGCCTGGAGTCGGTTCTCTACGGGTCCAGGAGGGGAGCCGCCGTACCCGAGCTGAGCACCGGGACCAGCTACAGCTCGGGTACGGCGGCCGTGGACCGGCTGATGGGCGAGACCAGCGGCACCGGGATGCACAACCTCGCCGCGCAGGCCATGAGCATGCCGGCCCCGGCGCCCGCGTCCTCCATGCAGTTCGCGTCCCCCGCGCCGGCGCCGATGCCCGCCGCCGCGTCCATGCAGTTCGCGTCCCCGGCCCCGGCGCCCGCCGGGTCCATGCAGTTCCCGTCCCCGGCCCCCGCGCCGGCCCCGATGCCGATGCCGATTCCCGCGCCGGCCCCGATGCCTGCCGCACCGGCCGCCGCCATGCCGGCCCTCGGCCTCCAGCCCGTCTCCCAGACCGGCATGCCCGGCCTCGCGGCCGCCGCCCAGGGCCGTCGCACCATGGGCGCGGCCCAGGGCCTGACCGCCGCCCAGGTACGCGGCCGCACCCAGCCGGAGCCGCTGGAGGAGCCGCAGGGGTGGCCTGCGGCGGGGGCGGTGTACAACCAGGTGGGGTGAGGCCCGGCCTCCCCGCCTGACGGACCCCATGAGGCGACGCCTCCAACAGGCCCTGTACGGGCTGCTGTTGGGGGCGTTGCCTTGTCGGAGCGTTGCCTTGTCGGAGCGTTGCTTTGTCGGAGCGTTGCTTTGTGGGAGCCCCGGCGTCAGTTCTGGTGGAGCTTGTTGCGGCCCGGGCCGCCGGAGAGGGTGTCCTTGCCCTTGCCGCCGTACAGGGTGTCGTTGCCGCTGTTGCCGTAGAGGGCGTCGTTGCCGTCCTCGCCGTACAGCTTGTCGTCGCCCTTGCCGCCATGGAGGGCGTCGTTGCCGGCCCGGCCGCGCAGGGTGTCGTTGCCGGAGTCCCCGTAGAGGCCGTTCGAGTTGGCACCGCCGCTGAGGGTGTCGTGGTCGGCGCCGCCGTGGCACGCGAAGGCGCAGCCGGTCATGGTGTCGTCGCCCCGGCCGCCGAAGGAGCCGAGACCCCAGACCCCGCCGCCGCCGTCGATCCGGTCGTTGCCGTTCTCGCCGTAGAGGACGACCGACTTGTTGCCGAGGAGGACGTCGTTGCCGGTGCCGCCGTAGATCGCGGCGTACGCGGAGTTGGCGGCGGCGATCGTCACCGTGTCGCTGTTGTCGCCGAGGCTGACGTCGTAGATGTCCGAGTCGTCGGAGCCCAGCGGGATCGGGACCGCGCACTCGGCGACGGTACGGTCGGCCGGCTCGGGGTACGTGCACTCCTTCGCGGCGAGTGTGATGGCGTACCGGTCGTTGAAGGTCAGCACATAGTCCGCCTCCCACTCCGTCCGCTCCACGATCTTCGCCGACACCGTCAGCCGGTTCGCCTGCCCGGGCGCGGCCTTGAACCACAGCTCACCCTTGTCGTGCACGAGGGAGGCGGTGGGCGCGGGGGCGGCGTGAGCGAGGGGTGCTGAGAGGAGGGCGCCGGCCAGGGTGAGGGTGAGGACAGCGGTGGCAGTGGCGGTGGTGACGGCTCTGTGCCTGGGCAGTCTGTGGATGGGCATGGCGAGGTACTCCTTCGCGGAGCGGTGAAATGAGTACCCGTTACGACACGGCTCCGGAACCGTGGGTTGTACCGAAAAACCCTCCCGAACACCCACAGGGCCGGTTTCATCCGGGGCACACCTACGGGAATCCCGGAGTTCACATCATGGCCACCCTGCATACCGGGCCTCGTCCGAAGTGAACGACGGTCGCGCCGAATCCGTACTTCCTGTCGCTGGTGGGGCATCTCGGTCACTCCCGTCACACCCTCGGAATCAAAACGCAACGTCCAGGGCCCCGTACGCACCGGTGTGCGCCATACGATCAAGCCCAATCTCTACTCCTGTACTCACGCGTCTCAGGTTCGGCTGCAAGCTGGAAGTGGGTGGACCGTGCGCCACAAGGCCCGGACGATCGTGGCGGCCACGGCCGCGCTGGGACTCGCGGCCGGGCTGTCCGGCTGCGGCGGCACCGCGGACGCGGAGTCGGGAACGGTCTCCCTGACGGTCGTCGCGACCAACTACGGCGACAGCGTCCGCAAGAACTCCGAGGGCTACTGGGACCGAGTCGCCCTGGCGTTCGGCGCCGAGCACCCCGGCATCGACGTGGACGTGGAGGTCTACGACCCTGACGAGGTCGACGAGAAGGTCGCCGAACTGGTCGAGCAGGGCGAGGCACCCGACATCGTGCAGACGGACAGCTACTCCGAGTACGCCGCGCGGGACCTCCTCTACAGCGCGGACGAGGTGCTGTCGGTCCCGGTCCAGGCCTCGTTCGTCCGGAGCCTCGCGAACGCCGGGGAGATGGACCGGGCGCAGTACGGCCTGCCGTTCACCGCGAGCACCCGGATGCTCTACTACAACAAGGACCTGTTCGAGCGGGCGGGCCTGCAGCCGCCGAAGACCTGGGACGAACTCCTCACCGCGGCACGGGCGTTGAAGGCGCAGGGGGTGAAGTACCCGATCGCCGTGCCGCTCGGCCCGGAGGAGGCGGAGGCCGAGACACTGATGTGGCTGCTGGCCGGCGACGGCGGCTACACCGACTCCACGAACAGCTACGACATCGCCTCCCCCACCAATGTGGCGACGCTGACCTGGCTGAAGGAGAACCTGGTTGGCGAGGGTCTCACCGGCCCGGTCGCCCCCGGGGAACTGAACCGGCGCGCGGCCGTCGACGCCTTCCTCACCGGCGACGCGGCCATGGTCAACGGCCCGCTGTCGCTCGTCCGCCAGATCGAGGACTCCTCCGATTCCGTGCCCTACGGCGCCGTGCCACTGCCGAGCCGCGACGGCGAGGACACGCCCACCATGGGCACCGCGGACTGGGTCATCGCCTTCAGGAACGACGACCACCGCGACGCCATCGGGCAGTTCCTCGACTTCCTCTACGCCGACAAGTACGTGACCGAGCAGGCCGCCCAGTACGAACTGCTCCCCGTCACCACGTCCGCCGCCGACGCCATGCGCGCCGACAAGGCCCACCAGTCCCTGTGGAGCGGCCTCGACACCCTGCAGAACCTCCGCCTCTACCCCGTCGCCGAGACCAACTGGTCCGAGGTGGCGACCGCGATCCGCGCACAGATCGGCAAGGCGGTGACCCCGGACGGGAATCCGCAGGAGGTACTGGAGTCGATCGCGAGGGTGGCCAAGTAACCCCCGGGGGGCGAGGAATGCCACCGAACAGGTCATTCAACGTTCCATCAACTCACCTGTCTCACAAGAGACTTGACGGTGGCTCACTTTGCCGAACTGACAGCCGGCCGACAGTTTCCGTTTCTACGGTGCCGTGTCCATGACAGACACTTCAGTGCCCTCAGAGGCAACAGAGGCAACCGAGGCGACCGAGGCGACTTCGATCGGGCGCCGCACCGTACTGATCGCCACCGGTGCCACGGCCGCCACCCTGGCCGTGGGCGCCGCCGCCACGCCTGAAGCCCCCACAGCCGGGACGGCCGACACGGGGAACACCGCGCCCGTGGCCGCCGCGGCCGTCTGCACCCTCACGAAGGAGATGACCGAAGGCCCCTACTACCTCGACGGACAGCTCGTCCGCGCCGACATCAGCGAGGACAAGACCGGCTTCCCGCTCCAGCTCACCCTCACCGTCGTCGACGACGACACCTGCGCGCCGCTCAACAGCGCCCTGGTCGAGATCTGGCACTGCGACGCGCTCGGCGAGTACTCCGGTTTCGTCGGCAACAACGGCCACGACGAGCCCGACAACGGCACGTTCCTGCGCGGGGCCGTGCTCTCGAACTCCAGCGGCGTCGCGAGAATCACGACCGTCTACCCGGGCTGGTACCGGGGCCGGTGCATCCACATCCACCTCAAGGTGCACACGGACGTCACGCTCACCTCCGACGGCTCGTTCACGGGCGGCCAGGAGCTCCACACCGGCCAGCTCTTCTTCGACGAGACCATCACGGCCCGGGTCGCGGCCCTCTCCCCGTACTCGGCCAACACGGTCCCCCGCACCACCCTCGCCCAGGACTCCATCTACGACGAGGGAGGCGCCGCCTCGGGACTCCTCACCCTGACGGCCCTGGGCGGCTCGCCCACGGCCGGGTACGCCGGGTCGCTGACGGTGGGGGTGGAGTCGAGCTGACGTAACCCGCCCCCAACGCCCTGGACGACGGCACGGGCTCCCTCCCAGACCGTGCGGGAGGGGGTCGGTGCCGTGTTGCGGGCCGGGGCCCGCCCCGACCGATCCCTCTACGGGCCCCAGGGCGGCCCCCTCCCCTCCCTCACCGATCGGCGTACGCAAACCGATCAGCCGAGGACGGGCGAATCCGGTCACCATTCGATCGAATTCATACGATTCCGACCAGGCGCGATGTCCTCTCGATCTCCTGGGTACTCATCGGGCGAGCACGGCTAGCGTGGGCGAGGTTCGCCAGTTCGCCTTTGACGCCCAGCGCCCCGTGCCCGTACCCATCGACACCCATCGAGAGGAGGCGGTCGTGATGCCGGGCGGGGAGATGGACAACGGAGCCGGAACGATCGGCGGCCCGGGCGGTGGCGCCCCCGGTCTCGCCCCCGAAACGCTCTTGCTGAGACGCCACTTCACGGGCGAGAACCTCCCCCAGGTGCGCGCCCAGGTGGAGGACACGGCGGCAGCGGCGGGCCTCGGCGGGGTACGCCTCGGCGAGTTCACCCTCGCGGTGAGCGAGATCGCCGCCAACGCCGTCGAACACGCCGGCGGTCAAGGCCGCCTCGAACTCCGCCGCCTCCCGCACGAACTGGAGTGCCGCATCACCGACAACGGCCCCGGCTTCACCCCCGCCATCCCCGAACTCCTCCCCGGCCTCACCGACAACTGCCCCGGCCGCGGCCTCTGGCTCGCCCACCTGGTCACGGACCGCCTGACGGTCACGACGGACATGACGGGGGCGGGGGCCGAGGTGACGCTGGCGATGCGGCTGGGATGAGCTGCGGAAGACGCCCACCGGGTGCAGCGACTCCCACCCGCGCTCAGGACATCTGTGCGCACGTTCTCCGCGGAGGTGGTCGCCGCCCGTAGGGCCCGCGCAAGGAAGCTCCGGTCGCCATCGGCGGGCAACGTGCGTCCGGCATTGCTGTACCGGCCTTCCGCGTCCTCGAGCCACGCCGCCGACGAAGGACGCAAGGTGTTCACTTCGGTGCCGCCGCGGATGGGCGCCGGTCGGCCAGGATGAAGCCCGCGCGGAGCGAGACCTGCCGGCGGCGGGGGCGGGACCTCGCCGACGAGACCTGGTGAACGGTCAGAAGCATGGTTCTCTGACGACCCCGTCCCATAACCTCGTGCATGGAGACGTCAGGTGCCATGTGGATCCATGTCGAGGAGGCGATGGTGCTCGGAAGAGGCACACGGTTGCTCGCGGGCGCCGTGACCGTGGCCTGCATGGTGCTCGTCGGCCCCAGCGCACCGAGCGGTGTCCTCTTCGCCAGGGCACTGCCCGTCGAGGCCGTCAGGGATGTCGTACCGAACCGGGTCATGACGTGGAACATCTGCAACCCCTGCGAGGCAAGCAACGTTGACCGGGCAGCGGAGATCGCCACGTACGCGCCCCAGGTCATCGGCCTGCAAGAAGCGTGCGTGCGTGACGTCGAGAGGATCCGGGACCATCTGGAGAACCTTCACGGGCTGGTGTACCACGTCGAGTACGGGATGGTTCTTCGGGATTGGGGCCGCTGCGGGGGAGCGCCGTGGAGTCCGGGAGCCTTCGGTCAGGCGGTCCTCTCGGCGGCACCGATGACGGACCGCGTCAACGTGGAATACCCCGACGGCGGATCCGAAGCCCGTGGATACATGGCAGTCACCACCATGGTGGGCGGCCGGCCCGTCCGGGTCTTCAACACACACCTCGCCCAACGACGTCAAGAAGCAGTCCGAGCGGACCAGACCGGCGTACTCGCCGCCGACGCCGCCCGGCACGACCGCGCGATCCTTCTGGGCGACTTCAACGCCGTGCCGGACGCTCCCGAACTCACCCGTATATGGGCACTGGCCGCGGATACGGACCCCCAGTGCCCTCCCTCGCCCACCGGCACCTGCGAGCCGACCACCGACTGGCACAGCAAGTTCGACTACGTCTTCCTGCGAGGCATCGCCCCGCTCGAGCACCACGTGCAACCCACCCCGTACTCGGACCACCATCTGCTGCACACCGACCTGGATCCGACTCAGAGCCCCTGAACTGGCGAATCCCGTCCGCTGCCTCCCACCGGCGCCATCGCCTCAGACGGTTGGTCGACTGTGTCCCAACTAGCGTCGAAACGGCGCCCGTTGAGACTTACATCCCCAGTGCATTCACAGCCGCACATCAAGGATTTCTTCAGGTGCGCTTCTAGCTTCGTGGGCATGACGGAGAACACGAACCCCCAGCACACACACCAGGACCCGACCCAGGACGCGGCAGGCAAACACCGGCGGGACAAGAGCGTTCGGCGGCGGCGGGTGCTCATCGGCGGGGCCTCGGTCGCCGCGGCGGGCGGCCTCGCGGCTGCCGGGCTCGCGGCGGCGACCACCACGGAGAGCACCGCCACCGGGAGCGGCACCACCGAATCCGCCTCGGCCAGTGAGTCGGCGTCCACCTCGACCAGCAGCGTCTGTGTCCTGAACGCCGAGGTCACCGAGGGGCCGTACTCCCTCGAAGGCGCCCTCGTCCGCGAGGACATCCGGGAGGAGACCGAGGGCTTCGAGGTCCAGTACACCTTCACCGTCGTCGATGTGGCGAACGACTGCGCGCCTCTCGCCAACGCCCTGCTCGAGATCTGGCACTGCGACCACCTCGGCGAGTACTCCGGGTTCGTCGGCGGCAACGGGCACAACTACGAGGACAACGGCACCTTCCTGCGCGGCGGTCAGACGACCGACGAGAACGGGCAGTGCAACATCACGTCGATCTGGCCCGGCCACTACGTCTCCCGCGCGGTCCACGTCCATATGCGAGTGCACACGGACGTCACCCTCACCGACGACTCGTACACCGGCGGCGAGATCATCCACACCGGCCAGCTCTTCTTCGACGAGGCCATCAACGAGGAGATCCAGGCGACCTCCCCGTACTCGGACAACACGACGCCGGAGACGACGCTGTCCAACGACAGCATCTATGACGACGGGGGTGCGTCCAGCGGGCTGCTGACGCTCACGGCGTTGGGGAGCAGTGTCTCCGACGGTTACAAGGCGACGATCACCGTGGGTGTGGACAGCGTCTAGCCGTTGTGGGTCGCCGTTGCCGCCGGTTCGGCGGCAACCCGCTCGTGGTGGCTTGTCGCGCCGTACCCCGCGCCCCTTTCGGGCGCGGGGAGGGCAGCCTTTTCCTTCAAGTGCTCCCGGATCGAGTACGTCAGGGCCGCCGCCCACAGTGCGTACACGGCGACGTGGACGACTGTGCTCACGGAACCCGACGCCGCGATCCAGTCGCTCTTGAGGAGCGTGCGGACGTTCGTCGCGATGATGACGCCGCCCACCGCCGAGCCCAGCACCCTCGGCGGGACCAGGCGGACCAGCCACGCGGCGATCGGCGCGGCGATCAGGCCGCCGAGGAGGAAGGCGGCCACCCAGGCCCAGTCGAGGCCCTGGGAGCCCAGGGAGAAGAGGAAGCCCAGGCTGGCGGAGACCGCGACGAGGAATTCGCTGGTGTCGATGGAGCCGATGACCTTGCGGGGTTCCATACGGCCGCTGGCGAGGAGGGCGGGGGTGCCCACCGGGCCCCAGCCGCCCCCGCCGGTCGCGTCGAGGAAGCCGGCGACCAGGCCGAGCGGGGACAGGAACCGCTTCCGCAGCGGCTGACCGAGGCGTTCCCTGGGCAGGCCTCGCAGGGTGAAGCGGGACAGCACGTAGAGGCCGAGGCCGAGCAGGATCAGCGACATCGCCGGCCCGGCGACCTCGGTGGACAGGTTGGACAGGACGGTCGCGCCGAGGAACGCGCCCACCGCGCCCGGTACGCCGATCTTGGCGACGACCTTCCAGTCCACGTTCCCGAACCGCCAGTGCGAGGCGCCCGACATCAGGGTCGTGCCGATCTCGGCGAGGTGCACCGTGGCCGAGGCGGTGGCCGGGTTGGTGCCCATGGCAAGCAGCAGCGTCGTCGAGGTCACGCCGTAGGCCATGCCCAGGCTGCCGTCCACGAGCTGGGCGCCCAGGCCCGCCAGCGCGAGCAGTACCAGCGTCCGCATGTGTTTCCGGTCCCGTCTTCCGTCGCCGCTCTTTCCTGTCTTTCCCACCGGTTAAGTAGGGATTGACCGGTGGGAACGCTACGGGGCCAAGCTGAGGAAAGACTTAGGACGAGGTAACGATCCTGTGCACGTGGCCGCGGGGCCTACGGGTTCTCCCAGGCCGTCGGCTCCGCCGCCAGATCCTTCACCGGCTCGGGGAGGGCGCCGGCCGCGATGTCGGCCACCGTGACGCCCTCCAGGATGCGGCGGACGTTGGCCCGCAGCGCGATCCACAACGGCAGCAGCGGCTCGGCCGACCCGGTGTAGGTCAGGCCGGTCGGCCGCTCCCCCCGCACCGACACGATGGGCCCGTCCACGGCTCGGATCACATCGGCGACGGTGATCGAGGCGGGGTCTCGGGCCAGCTGATAGCCGCCGCTGCCGCCTCGCCGACTCGTGACGAGGCCGCCACGCCTCAGGTCCCCGAGGATGCCCTCAAGAAACTTGTGCGGAATCTCCTGCACGGTCGCGATGACTTCCGCCTTCACCGGCCCACTGCCCTGCCGTACGGCGACTTCCAGTACCGCGCGTACGGCGTAATCCGCCCGTGCCGAGATCCTCATGGCCAACATTGTCGACCACCCGCGCCCCCCGAGGGGCGCGGGACTGGTCCGGGCTCTCAGCCGAGCCGGATCACATTCCACGACAGCGGCTCAAGGACCGCGCTCAGCACGCCGTCCTGAAGCGAAGCCCCCTCACCCGCGTGCGGAGCGACCCGCTCGGGCTCAGCCAACGTGTTCCGCGCGTCCGGGTCCGCGTCGGCCAGCACACTGTGCTCGACGATTCGAGTCAACTCCAGCCCGTTCAGGGCGACTTCCAGCGGCAACGCATCCGTACGACCCCGGTTGACCGCGAAAACGGTCACCGACCCGTCCTCGGCCCGCACCGCCGTCGCGTGCAGCAGATCCGCCTCGCCATACTTCTTCGTCTCGTACGTCGGCGAGTCCACCCGCACGTCGAGCACCTCGCCCCGCCCGTACTTCGCGGCCTGGGCGAACGGGAAGAAGGTCGTCTGCCGCCAGGCCTGCCCGCCCGGCTCGGTCATGATCGGGGCGATGACGTTGACGAGCTGCGCGAGGCAGGCGACGGTGACGCGGTCGGCGTGCCGGAGGAGGGCGATGAGGAGGGAGCCGAAGACGACCGCGTCCATGACGCTGTAGTTGTCCTCCAGCAGACGCGGCGCCTCGGGCCAGTTCAGCGGGTTCGCCTTCGCGTCGTCCTCCCACTCCTGGAGGTACCAGACGTTCCACTCGTCGAAGGAGAGGTTGATCTTCTTCTTGGACTTGAGCTTCGCGCCCACGTGGTCGGCGGTGGCGACCACGTTCTCGATGAAGGACTCCATGTCGACGGCGGAGGCGAGGAAGGAGTCGTAGTCGC
Source organism: Streptomyces sp. NPDC057474 (assembly GCF_042802555.1). Lineage (NCBI taxonomy): Bacteria > Bacillati > Actinomycetota > Actinomycetes > Kitasatosporales > Streptomycetaceae > Streptomyces > Streptomyces sp. NPDC057474. Next base: position 10,729 of record NZ_JBHVDX010000019.1, read on the forward strand.
CGTCGGTGGGCCAGTAGTAGGCGTGCAGGGAGATGTAGTCGACGAGGTCGTACGTCTCCGCCAGGACCGTCGCCTCCCACTCGGCGAACGTCGGCATGGACTGGCTGGAGGAACCGCAGGCGACGAGTTCGACGTCCGGGTCGATCTGGCGCATCGCGCGGGCGGTCTCGGCGGCGATACGGCCGTACTCGACCGCCGTCTTGTGGCCGGTCTGCCAAGGGCCGTCCATCTCGTTGCCCAGGCACCAGAGGTTGATGCCGAACGGGTCCTTGTCCCCGTGGGCGGCACGGAGGTCGGAGAGGGCGGTGCCGGCGGGGTGGTTGGCGTACTCCTGGAGTTCGAGGGCCTCGGCGACTCCGCGGGTGCCGAGGTTCAGGGCCATCATGGGCTCGGCCTGGGGGCCGATCTTCTTCAGGAAGGCGATGTACTCGGAGAGGCCGAAGCGGTTGGTCTCGGTGGAGCGCCAGGCGAGGTCGAGGCGGCGGGGGCGCTCCTCGGCGGGGCCGACGGAGTCCTCCCACTTGTAGCCGGAGACGAAGTTGCCGCCGGGGTAGCGGATCGTGGTGACGCCCAACTCCCGCACCAGGTCCAGCACATCGGTGCGCAGACCCGCCTCGTCGGCCGCGGGGTGGTCCGGCTCGTAGATTCCTGTGTAGACACAGCGGCCGAGGTGCTCGACGAAGGAGCCGAAGAGTCGAGGGTTGACCTCGCCGACCTTGAAAGCGGGGTCGAGGGTGAAGCGGGCGGTGCGGGTCATGGGGGCGGCCCTTCGGTTTTCGTGTTCAGCGTTCGTTGTTCGGTATTACGGATGGCGCTCGTTGAGTCGAACGGGACGCTATGGTCGAAGCCAGGGCGAGTCAATGGGGCGGGTGGTTGAGGGACGGACGCCCCATCGTCTGCCAGGTGCACTGGTCGGGCGGGTACGGGTCGTTGGTGGTTGCTCGCGCAGTTCCCCGCGTTCCTGAAGGGGCAGCCCGTTTCGAGGGCGGCACAACTATCGTTCGTCAAGATTCAACGATCGTTGGATTCTCGTGGTGTGGGCGCCCCCTGCCACGTAGGGTCGGCGCGTGCCTGCCCTCCCCGACGCCCTTGCCGAGACCCTGACGCGACTCGACGCCCGTATCGCGGAGACCGGTGCCGACCGGGGGCTGCTTCTTGACGTACCGACGCTGGTGGAACGTACGGCCCTCGGTGAGGACGAGGTACGGGCGTTGCTCGACGGGGGCGAGCCGATGGCCGACCGGGTCGACGACCGGGTGCGCGGGCGGGTGCGGGCGTTGCATGAGGCGTATGTCGCGCGGAGCGGGAAGCGGGCCGGTGAGGTCTGCAAGGAGGTCGCGGAGCGGCTCTCGATCAGTCCCGAGTGGGCCCGGCAGCTGCTGCTCGGCAAGAAGATGCCGAACGTGCCCGACCTGACCGAACTCGCGGAGTTCTTCGGGATCGAGGAGGGCGTCCGGTTCTTCACCGACCCGGCCGCGACCGTCCTGAACCGGGAGCTGGGGCGCGTACTCACGGGACTTGAGGGTGACGCGGACGACGACGGGCCGCTGGTCGAGTACGGTCCGCTGGTCGAGTTCGCCACCCGGCACGGGGTCGTCACGCTCGCGCTGCGCGGCCATCGGCTGACCCCCCGCAAGCAGGAGGCGCTCGCTGTCATGCTCGAAGGGCTGCTCGGCGTCGACGACGAGGCGGCCCGGCGATGAGCGGTGGCGAGGGCATGAGGGATGCCCGCGCCAGGAGCAGTGACGCCCGCGTCAGGAGTACGGGAGGCGGCCTCGCCCGGGTCATGGGGATCGCGGGGCTGCGCGGGGCCGTCGGCAGGGTCCGGGCCGCGTTGTTGCCGTCGCGGTCCGGCGCCGAGATGCGGAAGTTGACCGCCGGGCTCAGCAAGGCGGTGCGGGGGAGACTCGACGCGCCCGTCGACGTACGGGAGTTGGGCGCGGCGCTGTGTGCGGAGATGAGTGCGCGGCGGGGCGGGCGGCCGGTGAAGCTACGGTTCGAGCGGTTTCCGGACGGGATCGGGGTGACCGGGCTGTGGATGGAGTTCCCCGACTTCGATCTGGTGATCGTCGAGGAGCGGGCGGAAACCGTGCAGCAACTGGTCATCCTGGGCCATGAGTTGTGGCACATGCACGCCGGACACTGCCACAACCATCTGCCGGGCGCTGACGCCGCCGCGCTCGCGCTGTCCGGTGAGACGGGCAGGCCGGGCGGGCCGGGTGAGTGCGACGCGTCCGCGCTGCCGCCGCTCTCCCCCGAACTGTCGGCCGCGCTCGGGCAGGGCGGCACGCCCATCGCGGCGCGCAACGGCTCGCACGAGTCCGACGAGCAGGAGGCCGAGGACTTCGGCCATCGGCTCGCGACCGCCTTCCGTTCCTGGGTGGACACCGGGCAGGGCGGGTCGGCCGATCCTGCCGATTCGGCCGACCCCGTAGGGCAGGCCATCCAGGCGTCCTTGGGTTATCGCAGGCACCGGAGATGAGGGGGACGGCTGTGCCCGCGACGACGACCGGGGCCCTCGGTCCCGCCGACTTCTTCGGCGAGCTGTACATCTCGTTCTGGATCCCCACGGCCGTACTGACCGCCGCCCTGGTGATCAAGCTGCCCGGCATCGTGAAACTGTGGCGGGACTCGCTGCTGCGGGCGGTCGGCGGGCTGCTGCTGCTCGCCTGCTGCGTCTTCGTGTTCGCGGTGCCGTCGGTGATCGCGTGGACCAACCGGACCGTGGGCGTGCCGAACGTCGCCGCGCCCTGGGTGTACTCCCTCATCACCGCGTTCTGCGCGTGCTGTCTGCTGCTGATCGTCGCCTGGCGCAACGGCCCTGCCGACCGTTCCCCGGCGACCCGTCGGCTCGTGCGGTGGGTCGTCGGCGTGTACGCGGGGGTGATCGTCGCCCTGTGGGTGCTGTTCGTACTGGCGGACGTCCCCCGCGAGCGGCTGCGCGACCTGGACACGTACTACGCCACCACGCCTTTCATGCGCGAGGAGATCCTGCTCTACCTCGTCGCGCACACGGCGGCCTGTCTGATCACCTTCCGGCTGATCCGCAACTGGGTCCGCGCGGACGGCCTCGACCTGTGGCTGCGCGGTGGTCTGAAGGCGCTGGGCCTCGGCTGCGCGCTCAACCTGGTGTTCGACGCCTCGAAGCTCACGGCGGTGGTGGCCCGCTGGACGGGGCACGACCTGGACTGGCTGAGCACGCATGTGGCGCCGCCGGTCGTCGCCCTGGCGGCCATCTTCATCGCGGTGGGCTTCATCCTGCCGCACGGCGGCCAGTATCTGCGGGACCGCTGGCGGGTGCGGACGAGCCACCGGCGGCTGCGGCCCCTGTATCTGCTGACCCGGACCGTCGACGGCTCCCGCGTCCCCTTCGCGCTGCGCGCCACCCCGGAACTGCGCCTCACCCGCCGGGAGACGTTCATCCGGGACGCCCTGCTCCGGCTGACCCGCCACCTCGACGAGGACCTGCGGCGCCGCGCGTACGACACCGCCCTGGACCTCGGCCACGAGCCCGGCCGCGCGAAGGCCCTCGCCGCCGCCGTCACGATCCAGGACGCGGTGGCCACGCGGAAGCGGTCTCCCGACAGCGGGACGACGGCCGCACTCGCGTCGGGCCCACTCGTCTTTCCGGGGCTCGCGGCGGGCTCCGGTGACCTGTCGGGCGTGGGGGACCTGTCGGGCGTGGGGGACCTGTCAGGGGTCGGTGGCCTGTCAGGGGTCGGTGGCCTGTCGGGCGCGCCGGGCCGTGCGGTCTTCCCGGAATTCACGGTCTCCTCGGACTTCACCGGCCTGCTCCAGGACATCGAGGCCGTGTCCCTGGTGCTTCGCGAGCCCGTCGAGATCGAGGCGGTGCGTGCGCTCGCTGCCGCCTCCAGAGCAGAGAGCAGTGTGCCCACACATGAGTGAACGTCCCGCCGCCGACCGGTCCTCCGGGTCGTCACGGCCCGTCCGGCCCGTCCGGGCGGTCCAGGCGGTCCAGGCGGTCCGGACCGACCAGAACGGCCGGACCGCCGTCGTGCTCGGTGGTTCTCTCGCCGGCATGCTCGCGGCCCGTGCCCTGGCCGGGTTCGTGGACAAGGTCACGGTCGTCGAGCGGGACGCGTTGCCCGAGCGCCCCGGTCCGCGCCGGGGCCTGCCGCAGGCACGCCACGCCCACATGTTGTGGTCGGGCGGGGTCCAGGCGGTGGAGGAACTGCTGCCGGGGACCACCGAGCGGCTGCTGGCGGCCGGGGCCCACCACCAGGCGGTCACCACGGACATGGTGGTCCTGTCGCCCCAGGGCTGGTACCGGCGCTGGCCCGTGTCCCACCACAACCTCCTGGCCGGCCGGGACCTGCTGGACGCGACCGTCCGTACGGCTGTTCTGGCCGACGAACGGGTCGAACTGCTGGAGCGTACCGAGGTGCTCGGGCTCGTCGGCGGCGAGGCGGCCGTGACCGGGGTCCGGGTCCGCCACGACGACGGCACCGAGCGCACGCTCGAAGCCGGGCTCGTCGTCGACGCCACCGGCCGTTCCTCCCGCGCACCCCACTGGCTCGCGGCGCTCGGGCTGCCCGAACCGGAGAAGCGGGAGGTCGACTCCGGTCTCGCGTACGCCAGTCGGGTCTACCGCGCGCCCGAGGGGGCACGGCGGGGTTTCCCGGTGGTCGCCGTACAGGCCGACGCGCGACAGCCGGGCCCCGGCCGGTCCGCCTTCCTGGTGCCCATCGAGGACGGGCGGTGGATCGTCATGCTGTCCGGGACGCGGGGCGGCGAACCCTCCCCCGACAACGACGACTTCGTACGGTTCGCCCGGGAGGATCTGCGGCATCCGATCCTCGGTGAACTGATCGCCGGGGCCGAGCCGTTGGGAGATGTGGCGTTCACGCGGTCGACTGCCAACCGGCGTTGGTTCTACGAGCGGATGTCCCGCCGGCCGGAGAACTTCACCGTCGTCGGCGACGCGCTCGCCGTGTACAACCCGGTCTACGGGCACGGTATGGCGGTCGCCGCCCAAAGTGCGGTCGCCCTGCGGGATGTGATGCGGCGTCAGGGGTGGGGCTCGCCCGGTCTGGCACGGCGGATCCAGAAGGCGGTGGCCCGTCCGGTGGGGGTAGCCTGGGACCTCGCCATAGGGCAGGACGTGTTCTACAAAGGTGCGACGGAGGCCGGCCCCACGTTGCGGGACCGGCTGGTCGCCGCGTACGTGGACCGGCTCCTCCTCACCGCCACCGGCAACGGCCGCATCGCCCGCCGCCTCACCGACGTGACCTCCCTGGAACGCGGCCCGGAGGTCCTTCTCACCCCGAGTGTCCTCCTCGCGGCAGCCGCCGGCCCCCTCAAGCCGAGGCTGGAGGAGGCACCGCTGACGGCGGAGGAGCGCAAGGCCGCCGGCCTCTGACCACCGCCGCGCGACTGCGCGGGAGGCCGAGACCGGATGCGGTCCGTTCGGCACCGGCGACCACGTGAGCGGCGGACCCAGGACCCGGGAATCAGCCCGCGAACGCCGGCTGAGCCAAGCCCTTCCCCGCGCCCGGTACCACCAGCAGCGAACCCGACAGCGGGTGCGGGGTCTCCGTTCCCGTGCGGGCTGTCGTGATGTACAGGTCGGTGAGGTCGGGGCCGCCGAACGCGCAGGCGGTGGGGCGGGGGGTGGGGAGGTGGATGACGCGGTCCAGGTCGCCGGTCGGGGTGTAGCGGCGGACGGCGCCGCCTTCCCAGAGGGCGACCCAGACGCAGCCCTCGGCGTCGACGGTGAGGCCGTCGGGGAAGCCGTCGCCGTCCTCGATGGTCACGAAGGGGCGCCGATCGACGGGCAGGCGGCCGTCCTCGGTGTCCGTGTGGTCGAAGACGTCGACGCGGCGGGTCGGCGAGTCGATGTAGTACATCAGTCGGCCGTCCGGGCTCCAGCCCGTGCCGTTGCTCACGGCGACGTCGTCGAGGACGGTCGTGGCAAGGCCCTCGCCCGTGAAGCGGGCCAGGTTGCCGCCGCCCGGGGCCTCGTCGTAGCGCATGGTGCCGGCGAAGAGGGAGCCGTCGGGGGCGACGGCGGCGTCGTTGGCGCGGCGGCCGGGGACCGGCTCGTGGTGCAGCCAGCGGAAGCCGCCGTCGGGGTCGGTCAGGCCGACGCCGTCCCGGAGGTTGAGGACGAGGCCGCCGCCGACGCGGGGCTTGGCCGCGCCGACGTGCTGTTCGGTGACGAGGACCGTGCGGCGGCCGGAGGCCGGGTCGTAGGTGTGGACCCGGGAGCCGAGGATGTCGATCCAGATCAGGCGCTGGGCGTCGGCGTCCCAGGTGGGGCCCTCGCCGAGGGCCGCGTACTCCCGTACCGCGATCTCGTAATCCGTGTACGCGCTCATGCCACGCTCCGGTGGCCGAGGCGCTCGGACAGCTCCGCGGCGCCCTTGGCGGCGAGCTGTTCCAGCTCGATCCGGCGCTCGTCGCTCCAGCGGATCATGGGGACGGAGATGGAGATCGCGGCGACGACCTTGCCGGTCCGGTCGCGGACCGGCGCGGCGACGCAGGAGACATCCGGGTTGGACTCGCGGTTCTCCACGGCGAGACCCCGCTCACGGATCCGGGCCAGGGCCTCGCGCAGGGCGGCCGGGTCGGTGATGCTGTTGGGGGTCATGGCGATCAGGTCGGCGTCGTTTGGGATCCGGGCGCTCAGCTCGACCTCGGGAAGGGAGGCGAGGAGCATCTTGCCGACGGAGGTGCAGTGCGCCGGGAGGCGGCGGCCCGCGGCGGAGACCATGCGCACGGCGTGCGTGGAGTCGACCTTGGCGATGTAGATGACGTCCGTGTACTCCAGGATCGCCACGTGCACCGTCTCGTCGCAGGTCTCGGCGACGGACCTGGCCACCTGCTGTCCCTCGGCGGCGAGGTCCAGCTGCTCGGCGTAGCGGCTGCCGAGCTGGTACGGGCGGACTCCGAGGCGGTAGCGTCCCGGCTGTCCCTGTACCTGGACTATGTATCCCCGGGCGGCGAGCGTGGTGACCAGCTCGTGCACGGTGGTGCGGGGCAGCTGGAGTCTGCGCACGATGTCGGGGGCGGACAGCGTGCCGTCCCCGTCCAGGAAGAGCTCCAATATGTCGAGCGCCCGGGTCACGGCAGGTACTAGGCGTCCCACTGTCGGCCCCCTCCCTCTGTCTGTCTTGTCTGCGGCGAGTGTTCGAAATTTCAACTGTCGATCGGCATAACGAACACAGGCTAGTCATAGTGCCCATGACCGGGCAATGGTCCGGAACACCCCGGGTTTCCTGTGACCGGTGAGCGGACACTGCCCTTCCACGTGGCGAGGGAGACGGGGAACACGGTGACGGAACCCGGCAGAGCGGCGAAATTCGGGCTCGGGGCCTGGTCCCCAAGCAGGCCCCCCGAATCCCAAGCAAGGCTCCGAATCCCAAGCAGGGGCCTGCTCTCTTCAGCGCCGCCCGCTCGATCAGCGTCTGCCGCGCGGGTCTCCCAGCTCTCCACGCAGCCGTTGCGCCCGCAGCACCAGTTCCAGTTCGAAGCGGCGGTCGGGGTCGTCGATCTCGTCGCCCCAGAGTTCGCGGATCTGCCGGAGGCGGTAGCGGACAGTTTGCGGGTGCACACCGAGGCGGGTGGCGATCTCGGGGGCGCCGCCGCGGGTCTCCAGCCAGGCGAGGAGGGTCTCGGCGAGGCGGCGGCCGTGGGTGGGGCCGCAGTGGGCCAGCGGGGCGAGGCAGCGCAGGGCGAGGTCGTCGATCAGCTCCTCGGGCTGGAGGAGGACGAGCGCCTCGGTGTGCTCGGTGCAGTGCAGGACCTCGCCGCCGGGCAGCAGCCGGCGTTCCATCAGACGTACGGCGGCCTCCGCCCAGCGCAGCGACTTCGCCGCGTCGGCCAGCGGCACCGGCGGGCCGATCGCGCCGGACCAGCCGGTCAGGGCGCGGTGGAGGAGTTCGGGACGGCCGGCCGCGTCCGGTTCGGGGACGACCATGCGGGGCTGCTCGTACTCCATGTCGAGCAGGACGCCCTGGCCGACGGCCGGGGCCATGGCCTCTCGGGCGGGGCGTAACAGGACCCCGACCGCGACCTTCTCCGGGAGGGTCCAGCCGATCCGGGCCGCCCGTTCCGTGAGCGCGTCGGCCGGGTCGCCCCGGTGGTGCTCGGCGAGAAGGAGTTCCATCAGTCGGCGTTGCAGTCGCAGCCGTTCGCCCGCCTGTCGGGCCGCCGCCTCCGCGTAGCCGCGCACCGACTGGTCGACCAGGCCGTCCAGGTACTCGTATCCGGCGTCGACCAGCTCGTACATCGCGGGCGGCGGGATCTCCACGCGCTGGCCGATCTCCGCGAAACGACGCCAGGCGAGGCGTACGCCGAGGCGGTAGATCGCCTGCAACGAATCCAGGCTGCGGCCGTTCAGGCCCTCGCCCCGGCCGAACTCCTGGAAGACGCCGGGAGGGACGCGCGGTCGGCCCTCTGCGGTCTCCAGGTGCTGGACGAAGACCTCGATCGCGCGGCGGATGCCGATGAGGGCCATCGGCTCGCCGGAGTCGTCGAGGACGACGGGCAGATGCGGGTACTCGCGGCGGATCTCGCGCAGGATCTCCTCGGCGAGGGCGGGGGCCTCGGCCATGGCGATCGCGGCGAACTCGCGCACCTGCAGCCGCGGCACGTCGTGCCAGGCGGATCGGACTGTGACGGTTCCCGGGCCTCCGGTCACCCCTCAGCGCTCCTGACCGGCGTTCTCGTACGTGATGAGTGGGGTGTTCGGCTGGTCCGGGGTCGCGTCGAGCAGCGCGACGATGCCGAGCGCGGCCCCCACGGCGAGAGCGGCGGCGGTCACGATGGTCAGTGCGGCAGCGAGCAGTCTGGACATCGCAGGGGCAGCCTCTCGGTCGACAGGTCGTCCCCACCCAGGGCACCCCGCAGGCTCAGTGTCAGCAATGCATTGACACTGCGTCAAGACTCCGCCTACGGTTCCCGGCCCATACGTCACGCGCACATTCCCCCCTGGCGTCGCCTCTGCCGCACGCCTACCCGAGACGCACCTCCCAACGCCCCCTGGAGTGCCCGGATGCGCCGTACAGCCCACCCGTCGCCCGACCACCACCCCTCATCGAGGCCCTTCGGGCCGCACCCACCAGGCGCGATCTCACTGGTCCTGCTGGGCCTCGGCACCTTTCTGCTGGTCCTCGCGCCCATGCTCGCGTGGTACGTGCAGCCACGGGCCGCCGTGAATCCGATCGACATCGACACGACAGCCGTCTACACCGGCACGGGCAGCGTCTTCGACGTGGAGCAGGTGAAGACCGTGCCGGACCAGGAGATCACCGTGACCCAGCGGGTACGCGGCGATGTGGCCGAAAGTGAGCGCAGCGGGGCCGCGGTGTGGGACGTGATCACCTCGGTCGACACCGACAAGTCGCTGCCGGCGGCCGACCCGCACGACGCCCTGGACTTCAGCCCGCACCGGTGGGTCAGCGACCGCAGGACCAACCGGCCCGTGCACTGCTGCGACGAGAAGCCGTACATCGAGGGCGAGGCGTACCTGAAGTTCCCCTTCGACGTACAGGAACGCTCCTACCGCTGGTGGGACAACACGCTCGGCGCGACGGTGACCCTCCACTACGAGGGCCGGAAGAAGGTCCGGGGCTATGAGGGGCTGCGCTTCACGGCGAAGGTTCCGGCCACCCGGACCGGCACCCGGATGGTCCCGGGCGCCCTCGTCGACGAGCCGAACCGGCCGCAGGTGCTCGCCGAGGAGTGGTACGCCAACCACGGTCTCGAACTGGTCGTCGACCAGAGCACGGGACGCGTGCTCTACGCGCAGACCGGGCCGCGCCGGACGCTGCGGGCGCCGGGCGGGGACGAGGACGCCGCGGTGCTGCTGGACAGCCGGAAGCTCGCGTTCACCTCGGCGACGCAGAAGTTCGCGGTCGACCAGGCGGAGAAGGACAGCGGACTGCTGCGACTGGTGGGGCGGACGGTGCCGATCGGTACCGCTGTGGCCGGTTTCGTCCTCGCCGCGGTGGGTGCCGTTTTGGTCGCGCGCGGCAGGCGGCGCCCCGATACGTCCGAGTCGTCCCAGGAACCGATCACGATATGACAGGGCGTCAGTTCAATAAACCCCGGAAATTGTCACGCAGGTGAGTAGCAGCTTCGAACCGCTGGGCGAAAACTGTCCACCCCACCTGAGCACAGCCCACCCACACCCTGCGTACAAGCACCTACAAGCACCAGAAGAAACGAGCGACCCGCAAGACCCACCCGGACCCCTCCCAACCGGAACATCCCCCACAGCGAACGTCCTTCTCCCCGCTGAGTTCCGCACCCCGAGACGAGTTGGAGCACCCATGCCCCAGCACGTGCCGTTCTCGCTGGTCGAGGTGTTTCCACGCCTTGATCAGCAACGGTCCGCAGGCCCCCCACAGCCGCGCCGGATCGTCTTTCTCGCCCGCCGTGACCTCGGTAATCCGGCGGCGGGGGGCTCCGAGCTCCTCGTCGACCGGCTCGCCGACGGCCTGACCCGGCTCGGCCACCAGGTCACCCTGCTGTGTGGCGGCCCGGCGGCCTACCGCGACTACCGTGTCGTGTCGGCCGGCGGCGACCTGAGCCACCATCTGCGCGCCAAGTCGGCCTTCGCCCGTCAGGTCGGCGACTGCGACCTCCTCGTCGAGGTGTGCAACGGCATGCCCTACCTCGCGCCGCTCTGGCACAACGGTCCGACGATGTGCCTGGTCAACCATGTGCACACGGATCTGTGGAAGCTGCGGTTCGGCGGCCCCCTGGCGCCGGCCGCGCGGCTCGGCCGAAGACTCGAACACTGGTCGCTGACGGCCGCGCAGCGCCGGAATCTACTGGTCGCCGTGTCCTCGTCCACCGCCACCGCGCTCCGCTCGATCGGTGTGGAGCGGGAGCGGATACGGGTCGTGCACAACGGGGTCGAAGAGCCCGGGCCGCGTTCTGAGCGGTCGCCCGAGCCGCTGTTCGTGGCGGTGGGACGGCTCGTCGAGTACAAGCGGATCGACCTGCTGCTGCGGCTGTGGGAACGGGTGCGTCCGGTCACGGGCGGGCGGCTCGTGATCGTCGGTGACGGGCCCGAGCGGTCGCGGTTGGAAGCGATGGCCGGGCCCGGGGTCGAGTTCGCCGGGCACGTCTCCGAGGCCGAGAAGCACCGGCTGCTGTGTGCGGCCTGGTTGCTGCTTCATCCGTCCGCCGTGGAGGGGTGGGGGCTGGTCGTCACGGAGGCGGCGGTGCGGGAGACCCCGTCGGTTGCCTTCGATGTGCCTGGGCTGCGGGATTCCGTCGTGGACGGGGAGACCGGGGTGCTGGCTCGGGGGGAGTCCTCGTTCGCCGCCGCTTGGTGCGCGTTGGCGTTGTCCACCGATCGGCGGGTGCTGATGGGGAAGGCTGCGCGGGAGCGCGCTGCGCATTACCGGTGGGACCGTACTGTGCGGCAGTTTCGTGCGGTGGCCGCCGAGGCCGTGCGGGGCTGGACTCCGTGAGCGCCAAATGGGGTGCCTCGGACGGTCGTTGGCGGGTGCGGGTGCGTCGTGGCTCGTCGCGCCCACGCGGCGGAGCCGCAAATGTCACAGCCCCGCGCCCCTACGGTGACCCCTCCCTGAAACGCTCCGTATCCCTGTTTCGGGCCTTCATGCGGGAGCAGGACGATCCCGAGTACTGCTATGCGCTCCTCGCCCGCGATGCCGTTGATCAGGTCGAGGCCTACAGTGGTGGGCTCCTCGACGGGCTGACTGTCGTCGATGTCGGCGGCGGGAGCGGGTACTTCACCGAGGAGTTTCGGCGGCGGGGTGCGCAGGCGTATCTCTTCGAGCCGGATCTGCGGGAGTTGGGGGCGAAGCCGCCCGAGGGGGCCGTGGTCGCCGACGGGTATCTGCTGCCCCTGGCCGACGGGGTCGCGGACGTCACCTTCACCTCCAACGTGCTGGAACATGTGGCCGATCCGCCGACCTTCATCAGTGAGCTCGTGCGGGTCACGCGGCCCGGCGGGCTGATCTATGTGTCGTTCACGAACTGGCTGTCCCCCTGGGGCGGGCACGAGTGGGCGCCCTGGCACTACCTGGGGGCGGAGCGGGCGCGGGCCCGCTATCGGCGCCGTACCGGGAAGGACGCCAAGCACACGCTCGGCGAGAACCTCTTCGCCGTGCACATCGGACGCACTTTGCGGCAGGTGCGCGGCCGGGACGACGTGACGGTCGTGTCGGCGCGCTCCCGCTACTGGCCGTTTCTCGCGGAGACCGTCGTGAAGGCGCCGGGACTGCGTGAGTTCGCCACCTGGAACCTCCTCCTCATCCTCCGGCGGTGTCCACCATGACGAGCACGGTCCAGGCTCCACCTCCCGCGCCGGTACGGCCGGCGGGCACGACCGAGGGACCCCCCGAGGGCCCTCGGTCGAGGCGCTGGCTGCTGGGGTTCTGGGCCGTGGTGTTCGTCCTGCTGGTCGCCGCGCAGCCGGGGCGGCAGACCTTCGACACCAAGCTCGGAGTCACCACCGATCCCTGGCAGTTCGTCGCCGATCTCGGTCAGTTGTGGCACGACCGGGGCGGGTTCGGCGGGATCCAGGACCAGTACGTCGGTTACCTGTGGCCGATGCTCCCGTACTACGGGCTGACCGATCTGGTCGGGCTGCCGGTGTGGCTCGCGGAGCGGCTGTGGCTGTCGCTGATCGTGTCGGTGGCCTTCTGGGGTGCGCTGCGGCTGGCGGAGCGGCTGGGCGTCGGCAGTTCCGCATCACGGCTGTTGGCCGCCGGCGCCTATGCGTTGTGGCCCGTGTTCACCACCGTCGTCGGGTCGACCTCGGCCGCCGCGCTGCCGGGGGCGTTCCTGCCGTGGGTGCTGCTGCCGCTGACGAGCGAGCGGCACAGCGCGCGCGTGGCCGCCCTGCGGTCGGCGCTCTTCATCCCGTTCATGGGCGGGGTCAACGCGTCCGCGACCCTGGCCTCGCTGTTGCCCGTCGGGCTGTATCTGCTCACCCGGACGCCGGGGCCGCGGCAGCGGAGGCTGATCGCCTGGTGGGTGCCGGGGGTGATCCTGGCGACCGCGTGGTGGGTGGTCCCGCTGCTGCTGCTCGGCGTCCACGGGGAGAACTTCCTTCCATATGTGGAGAGTTCGCAGACCACGACAGCGACGATGTCCGCCACCGAGGCGCTGCGGGGCGCCGGGAACTGGGTGGCGTATCTGAACTTCGGTGAGGCCTGGCTGCCGGCCGGGTGGTCCGTCGCCGCCTCCGTGATCGTGATTCTGTCATCGGCGCTGGCGGCGGGGCTGGGTCTCGCCGGGCTCGCGCGGCGGGACATGCCCGAGCGGCGGTGGCTGGTGCTGACCGTGCTGGTGGTCGCGCTGATCACGCTCGCCGGGTACGGGGGTGTGTTCGGGGCGCCCTTCCACGGGGTGGTCCAGGACTGGCTGAACGGGGGCCTCGCGCCCTTCCGGAACATCTACAAGTTCCAGACCGGGCCGGCGCTCGCACTCGTCCTCGGTCTCGCGCATCTGGTGGGGGTGGCCGCGCAGGCGCGCGGAGTCCGCCGGGTGCGGGGCCGGCGGTTCGCACCGCTGATCGCGGCCGTGCTCGTCATACCCGGGCTGCTGTGGCCGTACCTCAACGGGTCGGTACTGCAACCGGGTTCGTTCCAGGAGCTGCCCAAGTACTGGCAGTCGACGGCGAACTGGCTGGAGAAGTACTCCCCGGATTCACGGGCGTTGGTCGTACCGGCAACCGCGCACGGCATCTACACCTGGGGCACCACCGTCGACCAGCCCCTCGACGTGCTCGCCGACTCCCGCTGGGCGCAGCGCGACTATGTCCCCTTCGGCACCGCCGGCAACCGGCGCGCGATGGACGCCGTCGAGCAGGCGTTGCTGACGGGTGGTCAAGTACCCGGACTGGCCGACTACTTGAGCCGGGCCGGTCTGTACTACGTCGTCGTACGCAATGACCTGGACCCCGACCAGATCGGCTCCGTACCGACGACGACCGTGAAGCGGACCCTGGAGCAGTCCGGGTACGAGCGGGTGACGGGGCTCGGGCCGATGATGACCGGCGGGCGGATCGCCGCGGACACCCCGCTCCAGGTCGAGGGGCTGTACGCGCAGCACCGGGCCGTGGAGATCTACCGCCCCGCCGAGGACGTGCCACGCCCCGGGCAGGCCGGGCTGAAGGCGATCGCGGACACCGCCGTCGTCTCCGGCGGGCCCGAGTCGCTGCTGCCGCTGGCCGCCGACCCGGAGCTGCGCGCCCGGGCCACCGTGCTGACCGGCGACAACCACCCCGGCCTAGGCACCCCGGCCGTCCAGGTGGTCGGCGACGGGCTGCGCCGCGCGGACACCCGCTTCGGCCTGGTCAACGCCAACACGTCGTACACGTACACGGCGAACGAGCGGAACCCGAGCGGGAGCGTGCAGGACCCCGGTGAGAAGCCGAAGCAGATCCTGCCGGTGTCGGGCCTCGACCATCAGACGGTGGCCGAACTGCGTGGCGCCAAGTCGGTGACCGCCTCGACCAGCGGCAACTGGCTGTTCCATCTGCCGCAGTACGACCCGGTGAACGCCTTCGACGGCGACCGGGACACCGCCTGGGCAGAGGGCGCGGCCGGGTCGGCGAACGGGGAGTGGCTGCGGATCGACTTCGACGGCAGCCAGGACATCCCGGAGACGTTCGAGGTCACGCCGTTGCCGCAGGACGGGGTGCGGTCTGCGGCTACGCGGATCAAGGTGGAGACCGAGCGGGGCTCGCGCTCCACGAACCTCCAGGCCGACGGTTCGACGCAGACGGTCAACGCCCGTCCCGGCGAGAGCGGTTGGCTGAAGATCACGATCCTCGACTCGGCGGAGCGGCACACCGGGCTCGTCGGCGCGGGCTTCTCCGAGATCGACATCCCCGGCGTCAAGGTCACCCGGATGCTGCGGCTCCCGACGGACGCGAAGGAGACCGACGCCTCCGCCGAGGTGGTCTCGCTCCAGCGGGCCGCCGACCCGACCGGTCTCTCCCCCACGGGCACGGAACCCGGGCTGCACCGCGCCTTCGCCACCTCCACGGCGGGGACGTACGAGGTGAAGGCGACGGCCGTCCCCGTGCCGGGTGAGGAGTTGGACAAACTGCTGTACGAGGTCGCCCCCGACCAGCAGACCCGGATCACGGCGACCGCCGAGTCCACGGCCTCCCTCGGGGCCGGGCTCTCGCCGCGCAACCTGACCGACGGCGATCTGACCACGGCGTGGATCGCGGGCGACGACCCCACGATCCACCTCAGCTGGGGCGACAAGTGGCCGGTCGGCTCGCTCGTCCTGGCCCCGGCGGGCGGCCTGTCGACCCGGCCGACACAGGTCGAGATCAGCTCCCCGGACGGTGCGGCCATCGCCGGTGTCGACGAGAACGGCTGGGTCCGCTTCGACCCGATCAACACCGACCAGCTCGACATCACCATCACCGAGACGGCCCCCCTGACCGTCCACAACCCCGTCGCCGACGACGACCTGCAACTCCCGGTCGGCCTCACCGAGGCGTACGTCCCGGCCCTCGACCAGTACCGCACCCCGCAGCCCGCCCCGACCCGGGACTTCGAGCTCCCGTGCGGCGAGGGCCCGGTGGTCGAGGTCGACGGGACGCTGTACGAGACGAGCGCGCAGGGGACGGTACGGGACCTGGTGGAGCGCCGGTCGATCGACCTGACGCTCTGCCAGAACAGCGGTGCGGGGGCTGGGTTGGAGCTGGACGCGTCCGACCGGCACACCTTCGAGTCCGAGGACTCGGGCGCCCTGGCCGTCACCACCGTCACCCTCACCCGGGGTTCGATCGCCGAACCCGCTGCCAGTGGCCGCGACCTGGGCATACGGGACTGGCTCGGCGACCGCCGCG
Source organism: Streptomyces sp. NPDC057474 (assembly GCF_042802555.1). NCBI lineage: Bacteria > Bacillati > Actinomycetota > Actinomycetes > Kitasatosporales > Streptomycetaceae > Streptomyces > Streptomyces sp. NPDC057474. The sequence goes on from NZ_JBHVDX010000019.1 coordinate 26,546, forward strand.
AGGTCACCGTCGGCGACGGCGCGGCCTCCTACCTGACGACGTACGAGAACTTCAACGACGGCTGGAAGGCCACGCTGGGCGGCCGCGAGCTGACCCCCGTGCGGCTCGACGGCTGGCAGCAGGGCTGGCGCGTCCCCGGCGGCGCGGGCGGCACGGTCAAGATGTCGTACGAGCCGTCCGTGACGTACGAGGCCGGGCTGATCGGTTCCGGTGTGGGCCTCGCCGCCCTGATCGGGCTCGCCCTCTGGCGCCGCCAGGAGCCCAACCCCGACGAGCCCCAGCCCACCCCGCCGGGCCCCGGCCTCTGGCTCGGCACGATCGCCCTCACCCTCGTCGGCATCGTCATCGCGGGCTTCTTCGCCCTCCTGGTCCCGCTCCTGGCCCTCCTCGCCTGGAAACGGCACACCCTGCTCGTACCGATCGCCTTCCTCGCCCTGGCCGGCGCCGGTGTCGCCGCCGCCTTCGGAGCGGGTGAGCCGGTCGCGGCGGACGAGGGCGCGTTCGGGCATGTGGCCCAACTCCTCGCGCTGATCGGTCTGTTCGCGGCGCTGGTGAGCGTGGGTGCGGACGTCGTGACCTCGCCGGAACGGCCCGGCTCCACACGGAGGTTCGAGGTGCCGCCGGGGGCGAAGGCGCCTACGGAGCCGTTGCCGCAGCGGCGGCGGGTGGACAAGACGCTGAACGGGGGGCCGGGAGGTCCTGGAGCAGGTGGCGGGTCCGTCGCGAGTCCGACGATCTCGGCGCGCGGGCCGGGCTCCCTGCAGGGCGACCCGGACACCCCGACCCGGCGGATTCCGTTGACCAAGCCGAAGTTCAGGGCGACGCCGCCGGAGGCCGACGGTTCTACGGGAAACGGCCGTACGGAAGACGGCGGTACGGGTAAGGGGGAGCCGGTATGACGGCGCTGGACCACCCCGCACGGGACGAAGCCGCTCACGGGCCCGTCCGCGTCCCCTTCCCGGTGGTCGACGAGGTGTCCCGCCACTGCCTCCAGGAGGAGGAGCCCGAGACCGTCCACATCGAGGTCCACCTTCCCGGCCGCCTCGACCCCGACCGCCTTCGCACCGCCTTCACCGCCGCCCTCCGCGCCCACCCCCGCATCCTCATGCGGGAGGCGCCGGGGCGGTGGTACAGCCGCCGCTACGAGTGGGAGCTGACCGAGGGTCCGGAGGTCGAGGTGGTGGCCTTCCTGCCGGCCGGCCCGCACGCACTGCGGGACGCGCGGACGAGGGCCCTGATCGAGGCACCCCCGCTGACGCTGTCGCCGCCGATCCGCTTGGAGGTGGTGGCGGGAGCGGGGCCTGCGGTGGGAAGCGAGGCCAGCGACGACGTGGGCCACGCATCTCGCCGTGCCGCCCCGACTGCGGGCATTCGTGCCGCTGGGACGATGGGGGTCCCCCCGCTCGAGCGAAGCCGAGAGTGGGGGAGGGTGGGCGCAGCGGCACCTCGAACCGCCGAGCAGCGGAAACACCCCCCGGCCGACCCCACCCCCGGACACCGCACAGGCACCGGCACCGTCCTCTTCCTCACCATCAACCACACCGCACTCGACGGCCCCGCCTGCCTCCGCATACTCGCCACCGCGGCCCAGCTGTACGGCGGCAAGGACAACGCCCCCACAGCCCCACCCGTCCGCCCCACCTCCACCCAGGACGAGCCGACCCCTGCCGAGACGGAAACCCCCTCCAACTGGGCCCGCCCCGCCCGCGTCGCCCCCGGCACCCCGGAGCCCTCCCCCGGCAACGGCCTGCTCGTCACCGAACTCCCCGTCCCCCGCCGCCCGAAGTCCGCCCCCTACACCGTGAACGACCAACTCATGGTCACCACGGCCCTGATGCTCGCCCACTGGAACCGGGAACACGGCGCCCACCCCCGTCCCCTCCGCATCACCATGCCCGTGGACGACCGCCCGAGGGACACGGACATGCCGATAGGCAATGGCACCCGCTTGGTCGAAGTACCCTTCTCGCCGGTCGAGTTGAACCCGGCCCACACCCCCCTCCCCACCCTGCTCCGCCGCACGGCGGAACGCACCCGCGCCCTGAAATCACTCCAACGCCCCCAACTGGGCCACGGTGCCTCCCTGTTGACCGCCCCGGTGGTACCCGTGTCGTGGCGCGCGGCCCTCACCCGGGGCCTGCGCAGAGCCGCGGCCCCCTGGACGTCGACGACTCTGCTCAGCAACATCGGCCGCATCCCGTACGCGCTGGACTTCGGCGAGGAGGCCGGCCGTGCCCGCGCCGTATGGTTCTCGGCCCCCGCCCGCATGCCCCGCGGCCTCACCGTCACGACCGCCTCCACGGCGGGCCGCCTCCACCTGGCCCTGCGCTGGTCCCGTGCCCTGCTCAGCCACGGTGACGGCGCCCACCTACGCGACCTCTTCGAGCACTATCTGCACGCGACGGCAGAGGACACCGAGTAATAATGCCGACCACCTCGCCCACGGAATCCCCGGCCCACGCCCCGAGAAAGGGACTCAGGGACTTCTACGAGGACCCGTCCGTCCCCGTCGCCTCCGGCACCCCCCGCAGCCTCGCCCAGGCCCGCATGCTGGCGGCCGCCCTGGGCCCGGCGGCCACCACAGGCCCCCGCACGATCCTCGACATAGGCTGCGGCGACGGCACCGCGGCCGCCACCGCCGCACCGCTCCTCCCCGGCCACCGCATCATCGGCGTCGACTGGTCCCAGGACGCCCTCAGACGCGCCCGCACCCGCATCCCGTCCGCGATCCGCGGTGAACTTGCCGACGGAGGGCTGCCGTTGAGGTCGGAGTCCGCCGACGCCGTCCTGTTCAGCGAGGTCATCGAGCACCTGGTCGACCCGGACGCGGCCCTCGACGAGATCCGCCGCGTCCTGCGCCCCGGCGGCCATCTGATGCTGTCGACACCCAATCTCGCCGCCTGGTACAACCGCGCCCTGCTGCTCGCTGGCGTCCAGCCGGTGTTCTCGGAGGTGAGCCTGCGCGGCATCCACGGCCGCCCGGGGACGGAGGTCGTGGGCCATCTGCGGCTCTACACCGCCCGCGCGCTACGGGAGTTCGTGGCCGCCTCCGGCTTCGAGGTCGTACGGCTGCGCGGGGCGCCCTTCCACGGCGTACCGCGCCCGCTGCGTCCGCTGGACCGCCTGGCCTGCGCGGCCCCGTCGGCCGCGTCGATCCTGCTGCTGCACGCACGGAGGATGTAGGCGATGTGGTGGGGAGTGGCCGCGGCCCTGTTGGCGAACGCGCTGTACAGCACCGGATTCGTCCTGGAGAAACGGGCGCTCACCGCCATGCCGCAGGTGACGGTCCGGGAGCCGGTGAAGCTGCTGCGGCAGGTCGTCGGCAGCCCGCTGTGGATCGCGGGGTCGCTGTCGCTGGCCGCCGGGTTCGCCGCACAGCTGGCCGTGTACCGGACGCTGCCGATCGCCGCCGCCCAGGGCATCTTCGTATCGGGGCTGGTCCTGCTGGTCCTGCTCTCGGCGCGGCTGCTCGGCGAGGAGACGACCGGCCGGGAGCGGTACGCCCTCGGGGCCATCCTCGCCGCGCTGCTGATGGTGGTGCTGTCGCTGGACGAGGGCTCCGACACGGTGAGCCGGGAGGCACCGTACGCGCTGGTCCTGACGATCTGTCTGCCGGCGCTGGCGGCGGGGGTGGGGCTGTACCGGTCCGCCGAGCGGCGCGCCCGGCACCGGCACCGGCTGCCGACCACGGGCGTCGAGTACGGCGTGGCCGTGGGTCTGCTGTACGGCGTCAGCTCGCTCGCGATCAAGGGCGTGTCGAGCTATCTGACCAGCGGCGGGCTCGGGGACGCGGTCGTCGGACTGCTGCGCTCCCCGTACCCGTACCTCCTTCTCTTCACCGGCGCGTTCGGCCTGGTGATGTCGCAGGCGGCGCTGCAGCGCTGCCGGGCCTCGCTGATCGTGCCGGTCTGCACGACGGTGACCTGCCTGTTCACGGCGGTGCTCGGCACGCTGTCGTTCGGCGAGTCGCTGCCCGACGATCCGCTGCGGCTGGCCCTGCGGCTGTCGGGCACGGTGCTGGCGGTCGCCGTACTGCTGAGCATGCCCAAACACGACAGTCCGCCGCCGCCCTCGCCCCAACCCCCCATTCCTGCCAAGGAGTTGACCCCTCCATGAACCCCGACGACCCGTTGCTCCAGATCCTGGCGTGCCCGCTGGACAAGGGGCCGCTGCATCTGGTGGTCCACAAGGAGGAGCGACCGGACACCGCCGCCCAGGCGTCGGAGTCGCTCTACAACCCCCGGCTGCACCGCCGTTACCCGATCATCGACGGCATTCCGCAGTTGCTGCCGTCGTCGGGCGAGCAGGTGACGGAGGACGAGCACCAGGAACTCCAGGCACTCCTCAAGAGGATGAGCTCATGACGACGCTCGCCGCGCGGCTCGCGCCGCTCCTCCCGGACCGGCTGATCGCCGCGACCGCCCGGCTCGTCTACCCGCGCTTCGAGCCGGAGCTGGCCCGGCTCGACGAACTGTGCCCGCCGGAGTGCGGGACGGCGGTGGACGTCGGCGGCTGGTACGGCCCCTGGACGCGGCGACTGGCAGGACGAGCCGGGCGCGTGGTGACCGTCGAGCCGGTGCCCCGGCTGGCCCGGCTGCTCGCCTCGGCGGCCCCCGCCAACGTCCGCGTCGTCCAGGCCGCCGCCTCGGACCACCCGGGCACGGCCCGCCTCTGGCTGCCGCCGGGCGACGACGGTGGACGGGGTGTGTCGTCGCTGGTCCGCCGGGACATCCACGCCCGCGCCCTGGACGTCCGCTGCGTCACCCTCGACGGTCTCGGCCTCACCGACGTCGGCTTCATCAAGATCGACGTCGACGGCAACGAGCCGGCCGTCCTGCGCGGCGCGTCCGGCCTCCTGGTCCGCGACCGCCCGGCCCTCTTCGTCGAACTGGAGTCCCGTATCCAGCCGATCACCCCGGTCGTCGACCTCCTCGCCGGCCTCGGCTACGCCGGCTGGGTCCTCCCCGCCGGGACCTGGCTCCCCCTCGACCCGGCCGCCCTGGAGGCCCACCAGGCGCGTACGTCGCACATGGCGTCCAAGGGGCTGCTCCGCCGTGTCCTGCCGTTCGCCGGGCCCCGGTACGTCAACTCGGTGCTGTTCCTGCCGGACGGGCGCCGCCCGGGTGAGCGAGCCGGTGGCCGCCGGACCGCCTCGGGCGCCGTACGCCACGATGGACCCCATGTCCTCCGCGAAGCGCCCCGGCCCCGATAGGCCCTCCGGTCCGTTCACCCCGCTGGACTTCCAGCTCGTGCTGCTGCGCCGTATGGCCGACCACAACCCGGAGCTCGTCGAGGACGCCCGCCGTGAGATGGGCGTCTCGATCGCAGAGATGCGTGAGGCGAACAGGCGGTGGCAGGCGATGGTGCGGTCGCCTCGGGCACGGGGGTCGGCATCCCGGTACCGGTCGGTTCTGGGCGCGCCGGAATCGGTCACGGCGCGGAAGATCGGCGACCTGGACTGCGAGGCGTGGCTGTGGCCGGTGCCGTTGTGGGCCGACCTCCGCTTCGAGGTGTTGCTCGCGCCGAACGGGGCGGTGTGGAACGAGTGGCTGGTGCGGGCTCCGGGGGCGGCCGGGCCCGAGTTGCGTGCGCTGGAGGATCTGACGCCGTGGTCCTGCACGGTGGATGAGGTGGCGCGGGCCTTCGCGCCGGTGCGGCCGTTGGAGGGGACGGCGCCTACGCGGTGGGGGTTGGCGTTTGCGGCGCCTGATGGGGCGGGGGTGCGGCGGGAGTGCGTCGCGGAGTTCACGTGGGGGCTGTTGCAGAGGATCGCCTAGGAGCTCGGGAGAGTCGGGTCCGTTTGCGACTGCAGGTCCGATTGCGACTGCGGGTCCGATTGCGACTGCGGGTTCGATTTGCGACTGCGGGTTCATGGGGGCTGATCGCGCGCCCACGCGGCGGAGCCGCACATCGATACAGCCCCACGCCCCTAACAGCACCTGGTCGCACCCCGTCAGGTCACGCACGCTATCGATCAGCCTTCTCTCTATCCGGTCCCAAAAGCCTTCTGAGCAGAAGATTGGCGATCATCCGGCCGTTGGCATCACATATGGGCCTACTGTCCGTGCAGAGTCCTGATCCTCACGGGAAGGCACCCCATGACGCCCCAGCACCCCGCTGAGCGAACCGTGCCCGTCGAGCGGCTGCGGCTGGGGGATCACGCGTGTATGGGGCCGGGGGCCATCGAGGAGGGGGACGGGGAGTCGCCGTGGAAGGTGTTCACCGCGTACACCCGGACGAGTCTGGCGCGCGGGGAGAAGGTCCTGCTCGTCATGGACCCGGACGACCTGACCGACGACGAGGTGGTCGCCCTGCTGGACCGGGGCAGCGGGCAGGTCGTGACGGCGCGCGCCGGCGGCCAGTTGTCGCTCAAACGCAACACGGAGATCTACGTCCCCGACGGCCGCTTCCAGGAGCGGCGCACGATCGACACGTACGCCTCCGAGGTCGACCGCGCCCGCGACGAGGGCTGGGCGGGGCTGCGGGCCACCGCCGACATGAGCTGGGCGCCCCGGATGAACCTCGGCCACGACCGGCTGCTGGACTACGAGGCGTCCGTGGCGCCGCTGTTCGCGGACCCGCTGTTCACCGCGATCTGCTGGTACGACCGCCAGCGGTTCGACGACGACCTGACGGCCCGCGTCGGCAAGGTCCACCCGCTGCGGGTCATGGAACGCCTCGACTCCCTGGAGGTCACCGAGACCCCCGACGGCGGGCGGATCGCCGGTACCGCCGAGCTGAGCACGCGGACCGAGTTCGTCGAGGCCCTGCGCGAGGCACTGGAACGCCGTGACGACTCCGGCCCCAGCCACTTCGTCCTCGACCTCCGTGACCTGTGCTTCATGGAGGCCCACTGCGCCTGGCAGCTGATCAGCCTCGCCGCGTCGCTCCCGGCCGGCAGCGAGGTCACCGTGCGCTGCGGCGAGCTGCTGGGGCTGGTGCTGGAGCAGTTGGGCGCCGACGAGGTGCCCCAGCTGGTGGTCAGCGTGGCGGGAGAAGAGGACGAGGGAGACGCCGGATGAGCGAGGGTCAGCTGCACGATCACGGACGCCGACCCCGGCCCGTCGGCCGGCGGCGGGCCCGCCTCACCTCCGGCCGACGGCGGGCCCGCCTTTCCGGAAGCGCGGTCCGAGGGGCACGGGCTGCGTCTCGCCGAGTCACTGATCGCCGGCCCGGGTGTCGGCGCCGTCCGTATCCGCGTCCGCAGCACCCATCGGGGCACCACGGCCACCCCGTCCGTGCTTCTGCCGGCCCCGCCGACCCGGCCGAGCCCGGCGGATACGACGCCCTCGGCATCCCCGGCCCCGGCTCCCGCCCCCGCTACAGTCCCGCCCGCGCGCTGAACCAGGCCGCCACCTGACTGCGGTTGTGGAAGCCCAGCTTCACGAGGATGCGTTCGACATGGCCCTCGGCGGTACGGCGGGCGATGACGAGATGGTCGGCGATCTGCTTGTTGGTGCGGCCCTGGGCGACGAGGGCGGCGACCTGGAGTTCACGGCGGGTGAGCGGGACCGGGTCGGCGACGGGAAGGGGGGTGGGGACGGGGGAGGGGTTCCTCGCCGAGGCTCGGTCGTCGGCCACGCCTCCGACCGAGGCGGAGCCTTCGCGTGGGCCCGAGGTGGAACTCTGGCGTACGGCAGCGACCTCTTCCGTGCCTGCCCCGGGCGCCGAGCCGTCCCATCGGCCCCCCGTCCGCAGGGCGGAGTCCGGGCGTTCGCGCCGCCCGCCCGTACGCGGGGCGGAAGCCGAACCCTCCCCCGGCTCGCCCAGGGCGTAGGCCACCGCCTGCTCCGCCGTCAGGCGGCCGCCTCGGCGGTGGGCCAGGGCGTAGGCGTGGTCGCCGAGGGCGCGGCGGGCGTGGTGTTCGGCGGCGCGGGGCCGGCCGGGCTGGAGGGCGTCCATGGGGTTGCCGCCGATGTCGTGCCAGATGCGGTCGACGGCGCCGTGCAGGACACCGGCCCGCTCGGCGTCACCCGCCAGGGCCTCGGCGGCGGCGAGCAGGTCGAGGGTGCGGGCAAGGCTCTGGTGCTGGCGCACGGTGTACGGCAGCCGCAGGCAGGCGCGGGCGTGCTCGGCCGCGCGGTCGTACTGCCCGGCCGACCAGTGCGCGAGGGCGAGGGTGCGCAGCGCCCAGGAGCGGGCCCACTGTTCGCCGTGGGCCTCGCAGAGGGCGACGGCCTCGGCGCACAGCGGGATCGCCTCCGCCGCGCGGCCCCGGCTGACGAGGGTGCAGGCCAGTTCGACGCGGGTGAGGACGACGAAGGCGGTGCAGGCGCGGGCCCGGCCCGGGCCGAGAGCGCCGGCCGGCACGGGCGGGGGCGCGGGCACCGGGAGTTCCTCGTCGGCGGCGGCCGCGGTCCGCACCGGGTCGAGGCCGGCCAGGACGGCGGCGGAGCGGCTGTGGACCAGCGAGGTCAGGGCACCCGCCCACATGGCGCGGGTCAGGGCCTCGTCGGGCCGGGCCCCGGCCCGCAGGGCACCGTCCATCCAGTGCCGGCCCTCGCCCCAGATACCGCCCGCGACCCAGTGGAACCACAGGCCGGCGGCGAGCCGCAGCCCGTGCTGGGCCTCGCCCGGGGTGGTGAGGCAGAAGTCGAGGGCGGCCCGGAAGTTGTCCTGGTCGATCCGCAGCCGTTCGGTGATCCCGGCCTGATCGGGGCCGAACCAGGCCTGCTCGTACTCGGCGCCGAGGCGCGCGAAGTGGTCGCGGTGCCGCCGCCGGGTGTCGGTCGCCTCGCCCAGGTCGTGCAGCTTCTCCAGCCCGTAGTCGCGCAGGGAGACCAGCAGCCGGTAGCGCACCTGCCCGGCGTGCTCCTCCCGGACGAGCACCGACTTGTCGACGAGCCCGGCGACGGCGTCCAGGACGGCGCACGGGGCCACGTTCTCCCCGGCACAGGCGGCCTCGGCGGCGCAGACTGCCTCGGCGGCGGCCAGGTCGAAGCCGCCGACGAACACCGAAAGCCACGCCCACACCAACTGCTCCTGCGGGGTGCACAGTTCATGGCTCCAGTCGACGGCGGAGCGCAGGGTGCGGTGGCGGGGCGCGGAGGTCGGGCTGCCGCAGGTGAGGAGCTGATAGCGGTCGTCGAGGCGTTCGACGAGCTGGTCCACGCCGAGGGCGCGCACCCGGACCGCCGCCAGCTCGATGGCGAGCGGCAGCCCGTCGAGTCGTCGGCAGAGCCGGGCCACGGCCTGCTGGTTCGCCTCTCCGACGGTGAAGCCGGGGACCACGGCCGCCGCCCGGTCGGCGAACAGCCGCAGCGCGGGGAAGGACCCGACCGCCGACGGGGTCAGCTCCTCCGGCGCGGGCGCGGGCAGCGGCGGCACCTCGAAGAGCTGTTCCCCGGCCAGCCCGAGTCGGTGCCGGCTGGTGGCGAGGATCCGTACGCCCTCGGTGGCCGCCAGCACGGTCCCCGCGAGGACCGCACAACTACCCAGCAGGTGCTCGCAGTTGTCGAGCACGATCAGTAAGCGCCGCTCGCGCAGATGGTCGAGGAGGATCTCCAGCGGGGGCCGTACGGTCTCGTTGCGGACGCCGAGCGCGTCGTTCACGGCGTGCGGGACGAACGCCTCGTCGCTCAGCGCGGCCAGCGGTACGAGCCACACGCCGTCCGGGAAGGCCCGTGCGACCTGTCCCGCCACATGCCCGGCGAGCCGGGTCTTGCCCACCCCGCCGGGTCCCGTCAGCGTCAGCAGTCTGCCCGCCGACAACAACCGTCTGACATCGGCCGCCTCGTCCCGTCGCCCCACGAAGCTCGTCAGCTCCGCCGGGAAACCGGAAGTGCGCCGCGACTCCGATCCGCCCACGATGCTGGTCACGCCCTCAGTTGTGCTTCTCGTACGCGCTGTTGTAACCCCGAAGGGTAGGCAGCGGGTACGGGCGGGAGGCGCGCTTCGTGGATTTCCCGCCTCTTCGGGTGAGGGGGGCTTGCGGGGTCGGGCATGGGCCGGGTCATGGGCCCGGTCATGGGCCCGCTGGTCAGCCGGTGGTGGTCGCCGCCGCCAGGATCGCGTCGACCACGCGGGGCAGCGAATCCGGGTGCAGCCACAGGAAGAGGTTGGGCTCGACGAGCTCCAGCTCCATCACGCACGGCCGCCCGTCGTCCCCGGTGACGAGGTCGACGCGCGCGTACAGCAGCTCGGGCCTCCCCGGTACGGCGGCCAACGCCCGCTCGGCGACGGCGAGTTCGGCCTCGGTCGGGTTCCAGGGCTCCAGGCCCGGGTGGGCGATCTTGTCGGCGTCGTACGCGGTGCCGGGCGCGAGCACCGCCCCCTTGCGGCTGGCGTGCAGCAGCCCGCCCCCGAAGAACTGCAGGGCCCGCTCCCCTTCGGTGTCTATGCTGGTCACGAACGGCTGCACCATCGCGGTGAGTCCCTCGGCGTGCATCCGCTCGACATGGCGTACGGCGGTCTCCCGCTGGTCGGGGGTGTACCGCGCGGCGAACCGGGCGCCCGCGCCGGAGGTGGGCTTGACGACGTACTCGTGTGCCTCCGGAAGTCTCACGGTCTCGCCCGGCGCGAGATAGGCCGTCGGCACGACCGGTACCCCGGCGTCGGCGAGGTCACCGATGTACCGCTTGTCGGTGTTCCAGCGCACGACCCCGGCCGGGTTGGCGAGCCGGGTGACCTCGCCGGTCTTCTCCGCCCAGGCCACGAACTCGGCCGCGCGCCAGCTGTAGTCCCAGGTAGACCGGATGACGACGAGGTCGTAGCCGGCCCAGTCGGCCGCCGGGTCGTCCCAGTGCACGGCCGCCGCGTCGGCCCCGGCCTCCCCCAGCGCCCGCACGAGCGCCGGCAGATCCCGGTCGTGGCTCGTCTCCGGCCCGGGGTCGTAGGTGGCGACGGCTATGCGGGGGGCGGCTGTGCGGGCCACGGGGGCTCCATTCTCGTACGTCTGCGGCGGCCCTCCGGGCAGGTGCCCGGGAAGGGGGTCTCCGGCGCAGGCTAACAATCGCGAAGACCGAGGAGGGAGGGGATTTCCGCGAGGGTGCTCCCTCTCACGGCACGGCCGGCCCCGTGATGAGGCGGCCCTTCCTGTCGTACGGCCAGACATTGGGGACGCAGCCGTTCATGCCCTTGATCTGCTGCATCATCGCCGGGGCGGGCTTGCCCTCGCCGGGGCAGCCGACGTGGCCGAGGCCGAGGAAGTGGCCGACCTCGTGGTTGATGATCAGGGCGCGGTAGGCCTTGACGTCCTTGGCGTAGACAGGGGTCGCCAGTTCCCAGCGTTCGAGGTTGACCATGACGTCGGCGCCGACGTTGCAGTTGTACTCACCGCCGGTGTTCAGGCCGCCCGCGCCGCAGACGTCGTCGACGGTGCCGGGGGTCGCGAGCTTGACGACGAAGTCGAAGGTGCCGCCGGAGACCCGCTGGAAGGCCCGGTCGCCGCCGGCCGTCCAGCCACGCGGGTCGGCGAAGACGCGTTCCACCTCGTCGGCGACGTCGGCGCTGGACAGCGACAGCCCCTTCTCGACCTCGACCCGGTAGCGCAGGGGCGTGCCCTCCCCCACCTTGCCGCTGCCGCCGGAGGCCGTGGTGAACGTGCCCGGCCCGGTCCTGGGGATGGTCACCGGGGAGCCGCTGGGGGACGACGACGCCGACTTGCCCGGAGACGAACTGGGCGAGGAGGAGGGGCTGCGGGGGGCACCGGCGCCGGCACCGGAACTCTGACTGGGGCTGGGGCTGGGGCTGGACGAACGCCGGGAACGCTCGGGCGAGGGCTCGGCGGACGCGCTGGCCCCCGCCTCGCCGGCTAACTCCTCGGTTCCGCCGTTCATCCAGCTCAGCGCCGCGAATCCGGCGACACCGAGGACCGCCACGGCCCCGAGCCCGCCCCACAGGGGCCCTCCCCCCTGTCGCGCGGGGCCCTTTCTCCTGCGCCCCGAGCCCTTCCCTCTCCCTCCGGCCGTCCCCGTGGCCGAACCTTGGGCGGTGACACGCGGCGGCCCGCTGCGGCGGCGGGTACGGGTGCCGGAAGGTGTTGCGTTGTGCGCGGTCATGTTCCTTCAGAGTGTGATCGATACGTGATCGGATGTGGCCGAGTCAGTCACGAAACGATAACGGGTGATCGACGCGGCTCCGCACCACCGCTTGACCTTCACCTTCGGTGAAGCCCCAGCATCGATCGCGGAACGAGGAACGGCCAGGTCCGAGGGAAGGCCAGGGGAGCCATGGAGATGCTGACGATCGGGGCCTTCGCGAAGGCGTGCCGACTGTCACCGAAGGCACTGCGGCTCTACGACGAGCTGGAGCTCCTCCGGCCCGCCCGGGTCGACCCGGACACCGGCTACCGCTACTACGCCACCGAGCAGTTGGAGCAGGCCCGGCTGGTGGCCTGGCTGCGCAGGCTCGGCATGCCGCTGGCCCGTATCCGTACGGTGTGCGCGCTGGAGCCGGGTCCTGCGGCCCGGGAGATCCGGGCGTACTGGGCCGGGGTCGAGGCCGAGACGGCGGCCCGACGCGACCTGGCGGCCTTCCTCGTGGACCACTTCACCCACACATCCGAGGAGGACACCCCGATGCTGGAACTCCGTTACGCCGCTCTCTCCGACACCGGCCTGGTTCGCGCCGCCAACCAGGACACCGCCTACGCCGGCACCCGCGTCCTCGCCGTCGCCGACGGCTTCGGTCCCGGCGGGGCCCCCGCGAGCACGGCCGCTGTGGAGGCGCTGAAGATCCTGGACCGCGACACCCTCCCGGCGGGCAGCGTGCTGAACCTGCTGGAGGACGCGGTGCGGGGCGCGACCGAAGCCGTACGGGACATCGCGGCGACCGGGGACGACGGCACGACCCTGACCGCGATGCTCTGGACCGGCTCCCAGCTCGCCCTCGTCCACATCGGCGACTCCCGCGCCTATCTGCTGCGCGGCGGCGAACTGTTCCGGATCACCCACGACCACACCGTCGTCCAGTCGATGATCGACGAGGGCCGCCTGACCCCGGAGGAGGCGACGACCCACCCCCAACCCGCCCTGCTTCTCAAGGCGTTGACCATCGACGAGACCATCTCCACCCCCGACCTGCGCCTCCACGACGCCCACCCCGGCGACCGCTACCTCCTCTGCTCGGACGGCCTGTCGTCGGTCGTCCCCGACCCGGCCATCCAGCGAACCCTTTCCTCGATCGCCGACCCCGGGTCAGCCGTACGCGCTCTCGTCACCGAGGCGAACGAGGCGGGCGGGCCGGACAACGTGAGCTGCGTGGTGGCGGACGTGGTGGCGGTCGACGTGGCGGACGAGGTGGCGGACGAGGTGCGGAAGGAGGCAGCGAAGCGATAGGAAGCTCTATCGATCGTCCCGCTGTGCCGCACGCCCCGGCAGCGGTTCCAGCGCCCGGTTCAGGCGGTCCAGCCATTCCTCGGCCGTCCCCCGCACCTGTGGGTGGGCCGCGCGGAAGTCCGCCCAGTCCACGGAGTCCAGTACGACCGCGTCCAGGTGCAGGGCGTCCGCGGCTGCCGTGTCACCGGGCTCGCGGCGGAAGACCTCGCGCAGCAGCCGTGGGGACAGTTCGGTGGCTTCGGCCTCCGCGAGAAGTACGGCGTCGTAGAGGTCCTTGGCCCGGGCGCGGCCCTCGGTGGCGCAGTCGGCGTGCAGCCACAGGAGCTTCCAGGCCAGGGACAGTTCGCGGCCGGGGGTGCGTACGACGGTCCTCGCGGAGCCGTCGCCGCGGGGTATCGCCGTCCACACCGGGAGCTCCGGGAGCCTCTCGTCGCGGGCGAAGTCCAGCCGCGCCTCGCCGGGCGGGAGGCCTTCCGCCGCCCAGGGGATCGTCAGGCGGGTGCCGGGAGTCTCGTACTCCGTGTAGGTCCAGGTGCCGTCGGGGCGGGCGGCGTCCACATCGAGCACCACCCCCGACGCGGCCACCGGCCGTTCCCGCACCAGGTCGAGCACCGCCAGGTGCGGCGGGCACTCCTCCGGCTCCGCCTCGACGATCCAGTGCAGCCCTTCCGGCGGGACCGCCGGCCGCAGGCCCCCGGTGTCGAACTCCTCGAACTTCCAGATCTCGTACCGGTCGGCGCCGTCGGCCGCCTCCGGCCACTGCTGCACGTCCTCCAGCCCCTCCACGTACGGATAGGGGTGCGCGGCATCCACCGGGACCAGCAGGGGCCGGGGAACGATCCAGTCGAGGTCGGCGGGCTCCCGCGCCTCGGCCCCCACCCACGCCGGCATGACCATGCTCCCGCGCAGCACCAGGTCGTCCCCCAAGGGGGAATCGGCGACGAGGTGGAGCAGGTGGTCGAGCACGGCCCGGTGGGCGAGGCGCCACGCGTCGGACCGGGTCACGATGCTTCTGCCTGCCCCGTGCGGAAGTCCGCCCGCGTGTCCGCATGCCCGCCCGTCCCCTCGTCGATCCACCCGCTGTCCAGGGCCGGACGGTCGTCGTGCACGACGAACTCCTCCTCCACCTCGACGGCCTTGAACCCCGCCGCCGCGAGCGCGTCGAGAAGGGCGTCGAGACGGCGGCGGGCCTCGGGGCGGCCGACCCCACGGCAGCGCTGGGTCACGAAGCGCTCGTGACCGCTGCCGCTCCGCCCACTCAGCTCGCGGCGGGCGTTGCGCGACACATGGGCGGAATGCAGCTCGGCGAGTGCTCGTACCGCCACCACCTCGGCGCCGTCGGCGAGGGCGAGCTTGACGTGGTGTTCGAAGTAGCAGCCGGGAGGAAGGGCCCGGGCCTCGGCGGCCGTCCGGGGCACGTCCTCGTTCCAGGGCGCGGCCTCGATCTTCACCCGGGCGACCTCGAACCCCTCGGCACCCAGCCGCTCGACCCAGGCCGACGCGGCCGCTCGCCGCGCCGGCAGGACACCCTCGCCGCGCACCGTCAGCATCGGCTGGTCGGGCGTCGCGCCCCGGTCGAGCACGATCCGCGTGTACTTCACCCGGTGGCGCTCCGCCCAGCGACGTATCCGGCCCTCGTCACCGGCCACGGAACCGGACCCCACCGTCAGATGGGTCTCGAACTCCCCCGCGAAATCCCGCACCGCCGCCCCGCATTCACCCGTCCGCGCACCGGGGCCGACTGTACTGACCACCACTGACAACGGCGGGGGGCCGCACGCGGGGCCGCGCTCAGGAGGCCGATTCCCCCGGGTCCCAGTCCAGCAGGCGGACCTTCGCGACCGTGCGGACGTGGCGGCGCATCGCGGTGGCCGCCTGCTTGGGCTGCTGGGCGGCGATGGCGTCGAGGATCGCCTGGTGCTGGGCGAGGGAACGGTCGGGTCGGCCCGGCTGGCGCAGCGACTCGGTGCGGCTCTCGGCGATCTGGTCGGCGATGGAGCGCATGAACTCGGCGAGCAGACTGCTGTGCGCGGCCGCCGTGACCGCCGCGTGGAAGAGCCGGTCGCCCTCGATGCCGTGCCCGGCCCGCTCGATCTCCCCGGCCATGTGCGCGAGCGCGTCCCGCATCGCGGCCAGGTCGTCCTCCGTCCGGCGCTCGGCGGCCAGTTCGGCGAGCTTCGTCTCCAACGCCTCGCGGGCCTCCAGCACATCGGGCAGCCGCCGACGCCGTTCGACCATCTCCTCGACGGGCTCGACGTCGAGGCTGTCCCGGACGAGATACGTGCCCCCGCCGTGCCGCGCCTCCACCAGGCCCTGGACCTCCAGCACCACGATCGCCTGCTTGACCGAGGCCCGGCTCACCCCCAACCGCTGGGCCAGATCCCGCTCGGGCGGCAGCCGGTCGCCGGCTCTCAGACCGCCCTCGGCGACGTACTGACGCAACCGGTCGAGAACCTGCTCGTACAACCGCTGCTTGGCCATGGGTCGCAGGGCGTCGCTCACGGTTCCCCCGATCGTCCGGCTGGTCCGGCTGGTCCGGCGCGTACGGCGACGCCCGGGCGCGTCCGGCGTCGCTCGTCGGGAGCGTAACACCGGCCCGCGCCGGTGGCCCGGTGGCCGAGTGGCTGAGCCAATTCTTGCGCGACCTCTTGACGTCATGGTCGTACGCGCCCACGCTGACCACCCGTAAGTGGCTCAGCCACTCGGCCACTCGCTCGTAGTCACCCGCCTCTCTTCCCCCCTCTCCCCCAACCTCCCCCTCGGCTGTTCCGGGACCCAACGACGGGAGCCCGTATGTCCCCCGAACTCATCTCGATCCTCGTCCTCGCCGTGGTGTTCGTCATCGCCACGACCCGTTCCGTGAACATGGGCGCGCTCGCCTTCGCCGCCGCCTTCGGAGTGGGCGAACTCGTCGCTGACCTCGACGCGGACGGCATCTTCGCCGGCTTCCCCGGTGACCTGTTCGTCGTCCTCGTCGGCGTCACCTATCTCTTCGCGATCGCCCGTGCCAACGGCACCACCGACTGGCTCGTGCACGCCTCGATCCGGCTCGTACGGGGCCGGGTGGCGCTGATCCCCTGGGTGATGTTCTTCATCACCGGCGCACTCACCGCGATCGGCGCGGTCAGCCCGGCCGCGGTCGCGATCGTCGCCCCCATCGCCCTCAGCTTCGCCGCGCGGTACGGCATCAGCCCCCTCCTGATGGGCGCGATGGTCGTCCACGGCGCCCAGGGCGGCGGTTTCTCCCCGATCAGCATCTACGGCACGATCGTCAACGGCATCGTCGAACGCGAAAACCTCCCGGGCAACGAAGTCGCACTCTTCCTGACGTCCCTGATCGCCAACCTCGTGATCGCGGGCGTGGTGTTCGTACTGTTCGGGGGGATGAAACTGTGGAAGCAGGGCGCGACGGCCGAAGGGCCGGCCCCGGCCACGGGCAGCGACTCCCACCCCGCTGACCCAGCTGCGGGCAATCGTGCCGCTGGGGCGGCACCCGTCCCCACCCCCGGCACCGCATCCACCTCCAGCACCGAACCCGCCCTCACCCCCGCCCGCATCGCCACCCTCACCTCCCTCGTCGCCCTGGTCGTCGCGGTACTCGCCTTCGACCTGGACGCGGGTCTCACCGCGGTGACCCTCGCAGCCACCCTCAGCGCCGTCTGGCCGGACGACAGCCGCAAGGCCGTGACCCAGATCGCCTGGTCCACGGTCCTCCTCATCTGCGGCGTCCTCACCTACGTAGGTGTACTCGACGAGATGGGCACCATCACCTGGGCCGGCGAGGGCGTCAGTGACATCGGCATCCCCCTCCTCGCCGCCGTACTGCTCTGCTACATCGGCGCGATCGTGTCGGCCTTCGCCTCGTCCGTGGGCATCATGGGCGCCCTGATCCCCCTGGCCGTCCCCTTCCTGGCCCAGGGCGAGATCGGCGCGGTCGGCATGATCGCGGCGCTCGCCGTGTCCGCGACGGTCGTGGACGTGAGCCCCTTCTCCACGAACGGCGCGCTGGTCCTGGCCGCCGCACCGGACGTCGACCGCGAGCGTTTCTTCCGACAGCTGATGATCTACGGGGGGATCGTGGTGGCGGTGGTACCCGCGGTGGTGTGGCTGGTGCTGGTGGTCCCGGGGTTCGGGTAGTCACCTGCGCGGTAGCGGTAGATCAGACCGGTAGCGGCCCAACAGACCGACAGCCGCACACCGACGGCGACAACAAGGAGTACGAAACGTGTCCCCTCTCTTCCCGGCCCTCACCGGCGAAGCCCGGGCCGAGCGCCCCGCCCTGCGGTTCGGCGACCGGTCCCTGACGTACGCGGAACTCGCGGCCGTGACCGGCGCGCTGGCCGCCCGGATCCGCGACGCGGGCCGCGTGGCCGTCTGGGCGACACCGACGCTGGAGACGGCTGTGGGCGTCGTGGCCGCGCTGCTGGCCGGCGTCCCGGCCGTACCGCTCAACCCGAAGTCGGGCGAGAGCGAACTGGGACACATCCTGAAGGACAGCGCCCCCGCCCTGGTCCTCACCGCCCCCGACACCGAACTTCCAGTCGCTCTGGGTGAGTTGGAGCGCGTGGACATCGACGTGCGGGAGCGGCCGGCTCCGCGCCCGGCGGCGGACGAACCGTCCCCGACCGCCCCCGCCCTCATCGTCTACACCTCCGGCACCACCGGCCCCCCCAAGGGCGCCGTCATCCCCCGCCGGGCCGTCGCCACCACCCTCGACGCACTGGCCGACGCCTGGCAGTGGACCGCCGACGACGTACTGGTCCACGCCCTCCCCCTCTTCCATGTACACGGCTTGATCCTGGGCATCCTGGGCCCGCTGCGGCGCGGCGGCTCTGTCCGCCACCTCGGCAGATTCGACACAGCCGCTGTCGCCCGGGAGCTGTCGGCGGGCGCGACGATGCTGTTCGGCGTCCCGACGATGTACCACCGCATCGCGGAGACCCTGCCGACCGACCCGGAGCTGGCCCGGGCACTCGGCCGCGCCCGCCTCCTCGTCTCCGGCTCGGCCGCGCTGCCCGTGCACGACCACGAACGGATCGCGGCGGCGACCGGACGCCGGGTGATCGAGCGGTACGGCATGACGGAGACCCTGATGAACACCAGCGTCCGCGCCGACGGCGAACCGCGCGCCGGCACGGTCGGACTCCCGCTGCCGGGCGTGGAGTTGAGGCTCGTCGAGGACGACGGCGCCCCCCTCACCGGGTACGACGGCGAGTCGGTCGGCGAGATCCAGGTACGCGGCCCGAACCTCTTCACCGAGTACCTCAACCGCCCCGACGCGACCGCCGCCGCGTTCACCCCCGACGGCTGGTTCCGCACCGGCGACATGGCCGTCCGCGACCCCGACGGCTACGTACGCATCGTCGGCCGCAAGGCCACCGACCTCATCAAGAGCGGCGGCTACAAGATCGGCGCGGGCGAGATCGAGAACGCGCTCCTGGAACACCCGGGGGTACGGGAAGCCGCCGTCACCGGCGAACCGGACCCCGACCTCGGCGAGCGCGTGGTCGCCTGGATCGTGTCGACGGACCCGCAATTCCCGCCCCTGGCCTCCGAGTTGGCCGCCCACGTCGCCACCCACCTGTCCCCCCACAAGCGCCCCCGAATCGTCCACTACCTCGCCGCCCTCCCCCGCAACGACATGGGCAAGATCATGAAGCGAGCGCTGAAGACGGATGAGTGACCGGCGCCGCTCGGCCCGCGAGGCCATCGCCTTCCTGACGGGTGACTTCACGGAACTCCCCACCCCGCAAAGGGACTACGCCCCCGACGGCCCCCTCTCCTGGCACGGCTACGACACCTCGCGCGCCCGCGCCGCGGAGCGCACCGGGGAGGAGGAGTCGGTGGTGTGGGGCCGGGCGGTGATCGGCCCCACTACGGCGACGGGGGCCGAGGCGACCGGCACCGACACCGACACGGCAGCCGGGGTGCCGCCACCGGGCATGTCTGCCGAGGCGCAGCAGCACGGCAAGGCAGGCGCGCGCCCCAGGACCACCACCGGCACGGCGGCCGTACTGATCTCCTTCGAGTTCGGCTTCCTCGGCGGCTCGCTCGGCGAACGCACCGGCGACCGCCTGGAGGCGGCGTACACGTACGCTCGTGAGCACCGCCTGCCGGTCGTCTCGCTGGTCGCGACCGGGGGCAGCCGCATGCAGGAGGGCATGCGCGCCCTCATACAACTCCAGCGCGTGGCCCGCCAGTCGGCCCTGACGAGGGAGGCCGGGCTGGCGCAGATCTCGGTCCTCCGCGACCCCACGACGGGCGGGGGCTGGGCCACCCTCGGCGCCGGCGCCGACATCGTCCTCGCCCTCCCCGACGCCCAGGTCGGTTTCGCCGGCTCGCGTGTCCGCCCACCCGACGCCGATCCGGCGGCGTACACGGCCGAGTCCCAGGTGACTGCGGGCTCTGTGGACGCGGTGGTCCCGCCGGAGGCACTGCGAGAGACGTTGGGGCGATGGCTGCGGCTGCTGACGAACCCGTCGACGCGGCCGGCGCCTCCACCGCCCCACCTGCCCATGCCGTCCTCGTTCCCCATCGGCCGCGCCCCCGAAGGGGCGCGGGGGATCGCGCGAGCAACCACAGACGACCCGCGGCTTCTCCCCACCACAGGCCGGGAGGCCGTCGAACGCGCCCGCTCCCTCCAACGCCCCCGCGCCGACGCCTACTTGCATGCCTACTTCACCCACCGCGCGGCCATCAGCGGGGACCGCGTCGGCGGCACCGACCCCGGCATGCTGTGCGGCTTCGGCGAACACGAGGGCCGGACCGTCGCCTACGCCGCCCAGTGCGGTACGGCGACCCGCCCGGCGGGCTACCGCACCGCCGCCCGCCTCATCCGCCTCGCCGACCGCCTCGGCATCCCCGTACTGACCCTCGTCGACACCCCCGGCGCCGCGAACGACGCCGAAGCGGAACGCCAGGGCGTGGGCCCCGCCATCGCCGACCTCTTCACCGCCGTCACCAGCGCCCGCACCCCCCTCACCACCCTCCTCATCGGCGAGGGCGGCTCGGGCGGCGCCCTGGCCCTCGCCACCCCCGACAACACCTGGGCCACCCCGGACAGCTACTTCTCGGTGATCGCGCCGGAGATGGCCGCCGCGATCCTCAAACGGCCGGAAGAGCTGGCGGGCGCGACAGCCGACGAACTCCGGGTGCGGCCGCAGGACCTGGTGGAGTTGGGTGTCGTACGGGGGGTCGTCGGGCCCGCGACGAGCCGCCCACCTGGCTGACGCCCGCGTGGACGACGCCCATGTGGACGACCGCACGCGTGGACGACGCCCGTGTGGACGACCGCACGAGCGGTGGAGGCCCCTGCTGCCCCCCTCCTCCCCACCTGCCAGGCCGGATTTTCCGTCACGGGACCACCCGTCCAGCCGCACCCCACCCGGCCCACCCCAACAGGCAGCGCCGCCCCGCCCCCCGCACGATGCAAGGGAACCAGGGACCCGCCGACCGGCGGCGGTCCGTACGGTCCGTGCTCTCGGGAGGATCCGCAATGACCGCGATGACCGCCAGTCTGGAACAGCTGCGCCGCTGCCACTTCGGCGTCGATCTGGGGGCCGCGCGGACCCGGGTGTACGTGAAGGGCGCGGGCCTGGTCGTGGACCAGTCGAGCGTGGCCGCCGTGAACACCCGGACGGGCGCGCTGATCGCAGTCGGGGAGTTCGCGGAGAAGATGATGGGCCGTACGCCCGACTACATCCGGGTCGTGCGGCCCGTCTCCGGCGGCACGGTGGTCGACATCGAGATGGCCCAGCGCATGCTGCGCCAGCTGCTCGGCGACAAGGTCCGCCGCACGCTGCGCCGCAAGCCCGCCCTGCGCGCCGCCGCCTGCACCCCGCACGGCGCGGACCCGCTGGCCCAGCGCGCCACGATCGAGACGCTGGTGGGCCTCGGCGCCCGCCGCGTGGAACTGGTCGACACCCTCATCGCGGCGGCCGTCGGCTGCGGACTGCCCGTCGAGCAGCCCGAGGCGACGATGATCATGGTCTGCGGTGCGGGGGCCACCGAGCTCGCCGTCCTCTCCCTCGGTTCGGTCGTCAGCGCCGTACGTATCCCCGTCGGCGGCGAGGCCATCGACCACGCGATCGTGCAGCACCTGCGCCTGAGGCACGAGCTGACGCTGCCCAGCCAGTCCGTACGACCGCTCCAGCTCGCCCTCTCCGGCAACGGCCTCACCTCGCACGGCCCCGCCTCCACCGAGATCCACGGTCTCGACGTGGCGACCGGGCTCGCCCGCTCCGTCCAGGTGGACACCGCGGCCGTGCGCGACGCCATCCAGACCCCCCTCACCGCCGTGGTCGACGGTATCGGCAAGGTGCTCCGCGACTGCCCGCCCGATCTGGTGGCCGACCTCGCCGACCGGGGCATCATGATGGTCGGCGGCAGCGCCCTCCTCCCCGGCTTCGACCAGATGCTCCGCCACGCCACCGGCATGCCCGTCCACATCGCCGAACGCCCCGACGTCTGTGCCGCCCTCGGCATCGGCGCCATGCTGGAAGGCCGCATCGCACCCCTCACCCTGGACCCCGTGGGCGACTGATCACCGCCACCGACGCCCCACGACCGGACCGTCACGGCGACCCGGCCGGTACGGCGACCCGGCCGGTACGGACGGCAGGGTCTCCCGACCCGACCCGACCCGACCCGACCCGGAACGCTGACCCGACCCGGAACGCTGATCCGACGCCGACGACCTCATCCACCCGACCGGCACGGGTGACCGGCCGGACACCGGCGCCCCAGCCCGAGCCACCTCCGCGGACGACATCCCTCCCCCTCCCGGCAACCGTCCTCCCCCCTCCCGGCAACCGTCGTCGGTGTCGGCACGGCCCTCGGCCTCCGTCCGCTTCGCCGGCCCCGTCGAGAACCGCCTCCCCAGCCGGTCGGCCGGAGCACGAAGGGGCGGCTGCCGATCCGACGTTCACCTGGCTGTCGCCTCTGTGAGCCCCCGATGCCTCACCGAACGCGCGTACGTGTCGTTTCCGTGCAAGTTCGTTGACGCTAGGGTGATTTGGATGACCGCGGCCGCGGAGGAGAGCGTGCGAATGGCAGGGCCCGTGACCCGGATCGGCATCACCGGACATCGTGAGATCCCGGACGGGGCACTGTCAGCCGTACGCTCGGGTGTCCGGGCGGAACTACGGGCCATGGGTTCGGCCCGGGCCATGAGCAGCCTGGCCGCCGGCGCCGACCAGTTGTTCGCCGAGATCGCCCTGGAGTACGGCATCCCGCTGACCGCCGTGATCCCCGGCATGGACTACGAGGCCCACCTGGGCGACGACCGGGTACGGGAGTCGTACCGCCGGCTCCTGAAATGCTGTGCCGGGCGCGTGCAGTTGCCGGCCGAGCGCACCCACGACGAGGCCTACTACGCGGCTGGCCGCTACATCGTCGACCATGTCGACCGCATGATCGCCGTATGGGACGGCGCCCCGGCCCGCGGCCCCGGCGGCACCGGCGACATCGTGGACTACGCGCGAAGCACCGGTGTCCCGGTGACGGTGCTGTGGAGCCCGGGCGTCGGCCGCCCGCTCTGACACCCCGCACCCCGCACGCCGCGCCCCCACGCCGCACTCCACACTCCGCACTCCGCACTCCGTCAGAATCCGAATCGCACCAGCCAGTCCGTGTGCTGCGGCGAGACCAGCCGCTCCGCCTCCGCGACCGCGTCGGCCCAGCCGTCCTCGGTGACGGTGGTGCTCATCGCGACCCGTAGAGTCTCCAGATCCTGTTCCACGAGCGAGTGCGCATAGGTGAGGGGGCGGTGCCGTCGGACCTCCTGCCAGGCCACCCCGGCCGCCGCCGCGGCGCTCAGCACACCGGTCAGGTCCCAGCGCCCGATGACGCCCAACGCTCTGAGGACGGAGGCGATCAGCGCCAGCGACGTGAGCATGGCCGTCATCCCGGACCAGCGCACGGACGCCTGGTGCGCCTGCCCGGCCCGGTTGCCGTACCAGATCAGTTGTTCCACCACCCTGTCACGCAGATAGATGTCGCGCCGGGCCGCGAACGGCTTGGCCCGTATCGCCCGCATCACCGGCGTGATCTGCCCGATCCCGTAGGCACTCGCCCCTTCGCGCTGGTCCTCCCACCCCACTTTCCTCAGCTCGCTCAGGCGCTCCTCGAGCCGGGTGGCGAACAGGGCCTCCGGGTTGGCGATCCGGGAGTGGAAGGGACCCCCGTGCGCCATGTACTGCCAGGCCAGCGATTTGATCACCTCGGCGGCCGCC
The DNA here is from genome assembly GCF_042802555.1 of Streptomyces sp. NPDC057474. Classification (NCBI taxonomy): domain Bacteria; kingdom Bacillati; phylum Actinomycetota; class Actinomycetes; order Kitasatosporales; family Streptomycetaceae; genus Streptomyces; species Streptomyces sp. NPDC057474. The sequence continues at coordinate 50,055 of NZ_JBHVDX010000019.1, forward strand.
CGGTGGGCCTGCCAGTGGAGGCGGGCGCGGCGGCGGGACACGTAGACACCGATCACGATCGTCAGCGCATAGAGCACGGCGGCGATCCAGTAGGGGACACGGCTGTTCAGTCGTTCGGACATCGAGGCGGTCGCGGTGGCGAGGAGCAGAACGACCAGCTGGGTGCGGACCACGCGGAAGGATTCACCCTGATGGACCACTGCCATGCGGTCATTCACCTGGAACAGCGGAGGCAGGTCGTCGTCATTCACCGTGGTGCTCGGGCCGGGCGTAGCGGCCATGAAGACCTCGCACAGACATGTGGAGTGAACGGCAGGTCATGCTCTCGTCAAAGTCAAAAATGCGCCAGGGCGCCTACCTTGCGCACGAGGTACCCATGACCGCGGATGGGCGGCACTCTTTACCCCAGGAGGCGTGCATGGTATGGGGCGTGCATGATAGAACCATCGCTTACATAGTCGTCGTCACCTTAATGACCGGGCCCTTGCGCTCTCGTCGGGCGGGGGCCGACGCAGCACCTATGGTCCCCTTGAAGAAGACGAGAAAACTATGAACCTTACGGGCACGACGCCGAACCGCCGACCGGGCGCCACCCGCCCCGCCCTCAAGCGGACGGCCACACTCGCGACGATCGACCCGCGTGAGCGCCGCAGCCAGCGGTCCACCGGTCGGGTGACCGCCGGTCGCGAGGCGAGCCCCTCTGGTGCGGGCGGGTTCAACTCGTCCATCTAGTCACCGTCACCGAGGCCCCAACCTCCCTGTTGATCAAGGAAGTTGGGGTCGCTGTGTGTCCGCGCCGGACGGCCGGGCGCGTACACTCCGGAAAAGTGACGGACTCTCACGGCCGGCAGCCGATCCACCAGCTGGTCCTCAAAGTGCACAGCCGCTGCGACCTGGCGTGCGACCACTGCTATGTGTACGAGCACGTGGACCAGAGCTGGCGTGCCCGGCCGGTCGTGATCTCCGGGGAGACTCTCGGCCAGGTGGCCCGTCGGCTCGCCGAATACGCGGCGGACGTCGAGCTGGATTCCGTGACGGTCATTCTGCACGGCGGAGAACCACTGCTCGCGGGACCGTCCCGACTGAGGAACATCTGCGCCGAACTCACCCGCGCACTGGCGCCGGTCACCGTTTTGGATCTACGCATTCACACGAATGGCGTGCAGCTGAACAGACGGCATCTGGAAGTGTTCCGGGAATTCGGTGTGAAGGTCGGAGTTTCCCTCGACGGGGGCCGCGCCGCGAACGACCGTCATCGACTGGACCGCCGGGGCCGCAGCAGTTACGACAGGGTGCTGCGGGCGATCGAACTGCTCCGTCTCCCGGAATACCAGCACCTCTATCAGGGTCTGCTGTGCACGGTGGATGTGGCCAACGACCCGGTCGCGGTGCACGACGCCCTGACCGCCCTCGCGCCGCCCCGCATCGACTACCTGCTGCCGCACTCGACCTGGGACAGCCCCCCGTCCGGCCATGGCCAGGGCACTCCCTACGCCGACTGGCTGCTGAGAGTCTTCGACCGCTGGGAGGAGCAGGGCCGCCCCATGCCGGTCAGGACCTTCGACTCGGTGCTCAGCACCCTGCGCGGCGGTCCGAGCCTCACCGAGGCCATGGGACTCGCGCCGAGTGACCTCGCGGTCGTCGAGACCGACGGCACCTTCGAACAGGCCGACTCGCTCAAGACGGCGTACGCCGGCGCCCCGGCCACCGGCTACGACGTCTTCCGGCACAGCTTCGAGGAGTTCGCCGGGCATCCGGGAGTACGCGCCCGCCAGCTCGGCGTCGACGGCCTCAGCGACACCTGCCGCGGCTGCCCGGTCGTCGAGTCCTGCGGCGGCGGGCTCTACGCCCACCGGTACAGCGAGGAGCGCGGGTTCGACAATCCGTCGGTCTTCTGCGCGGACCTGCGCTCCCTCGTCGAGGGGGTCGCCGAGCGGATCACCGAGCGGGCACTCGTCGCGGCGGTCACCAGCACCGACGAACTCCGCCTGGCGCAACTGGAGTTGAACCGACTGCTCCTGGCCGACGCGAACGGCCGGCTCGCCGGAGCCGTCGACTGGGACGCCGCCTGGCGGCTGTTCGTCCGTCTGGACTCCGACGCGACCGCCGGCGCGCACCTCGACACGGTCCTCGCCCACCCCTATCTGCGCCCCGCCCTGCTCCGCTCCCCTGACGGCCCCGGCCACCTTCCGCGCCTCATGGCCGCCGCCGCGGCCGCCGCGGTGCGGGCGGGCTCGACGGTGACCCTCGGCTGGCACCAGCCGGACGGCGAGGTACACCTCCCGACCCTGGGGACCGTACGGTTGCCGCGTCCCGGGCGGGTCGAGTTCACCATCACCGAGGGCGACTTCCAGGTACGCGTCCCGGAGTACGTGGGTGAGGAACAGCAAGCGGAGTGGCGGCCGTTGGAAACCCTGCGTCTCACCGAAGAGGCGCCCCTCCTCATCGACGACGCCGATCCGTACCGCGACCGCTACCCGGTGCCGGTGGCGGAGCCGCTGAGCCCGAGCGATCTGGCCCTCTTCGGCAAGCGGCTGCGAGCCGCGTACGGCCTGCTGGACGAACGCGAACCCGGCTGGCGCGGCGGCGTCAACGCGCTCCTCGCCACCACGGTCACGCCCCTCGCGGCGGGCACCGGACTGCGGATCGGCGCCGACGCACCGGGTGCGCTGGGCGTGGCCGTCGACTTCGAGGCCGAGGAGTTCGTCCGCGAACTGCCGCTGCTGGGACGGCGGTCCAGACTCACCGCCCTCCGGCAGATCGCGGACCTCACCGTGCCCGGCACCGGCGCCGGAAGGCTGCTCGACGAGGCGAGCGAGTACCTGGGCAGAGCGACCGCGTCACCGGCCCGGTCCGCCGAGGACCTTCGGCGGGCCCGCCGCGCCCTGGACCGGCTGACCGCCGCCCCTCCCGGTGAACTCACCGAGAACGGCGCCTACTTGGTCGAGGAGATGCACACCGAGTGGATGGCGCTCCATGGCTGACGTCGCTCGGTCGCAGGACCCGCTGAGCCGATTCCAGGACACCCTGGCCGAGTTGGGCATCCGCCCGGGCGGGGTCCTCATGGCGCACGCCTCGCTGCGCGGCAGCGGCCTCTCCCCCACCGCCGTACGCGACGCCCTGCTGGGCGCCCTCGGTCCGGGCGGCACGCTCGTCGTGCCCGCCTTCACTTCGGAGAACTCCGACACCTCCCGCGAGTACGCCGAGCGCACCGAGGGGATGGACGAGCGGGGGAAGGCCGCGTTCCGGGCGTCGATGCCGCCTTTCGATCCGGCGAGCACCCCTTGCCCGACGATGGGCGCGCTCGCCGAGTGTGTACGGACCACGCCGGGCGCCGTGCGCAGCGGTCATCCGCAGACCTCCTTCGCCGCACTCGGGCCCCGCGCGGCCGAGTTGCTCGGCGACCACGACCCGCACTGCCACCTCGGCGAGCGGTCGCCGCTGTCCGAGCTGTACGAGGCCGACGCCCAGATCCTGCTGCTGCGCGTGGGGTTCGAGGTGTGCACCGCGTTCCATCTCGCCGAGTACCGGATGTCCCCGCCGCCGGCGACCCGGACGTACCGCTGTGTGGTGCGGGAGAGGGGCTGGATCGAGTACGAGGATCTCGTGCTGTACGACGGGGACTTCGGAGAGATCGGCGAGCGGCTTCCGCGTGATCTTCGCACTGAGCGGGAAGTGGCAGGAAGGACCGCCGTGCTCATCGGGATGCGTGACGCCGTTGACACAGCTCTGAAGCAGATGTCCGGATATCGCTTGGAAATGACGTGAAACAAGCCATCGGCCACAGGTGGTGATCAGGCACATTGTTGGTTCGCCCGGATGGCGCCTTCGGCACGGTCGGGGGGCATCTGCGGGCAGGGGGGCGCGCGCGTGGACACACCTGAACGGGGGCGGGTCGCGGACAACCGGCCTTATTTCTTCCTCAGTTACGCCCACACACCACCCTGGGGGCCGGGCGGCGGCGACCCGGACCACTGGGTGCACGTGCTCTTCCGCGACCTGTGCGACCACATCATGGCGCTCACCGACCTGCCCGCCGGGGCGGCCGCGGGCTTCATGGACCGGGAGATGCGCTCCGGCGACGGCTGGCCCGACAAGCTCAGCGAGAACCTCGCCCTCTGCCGGGTGTTCGTGCCGCTGTTCTCCCCGCGGTACTTCACCAGCGAGATGTGCGGCCGCGAGTGGTACGCGTTCAACGAGCGCGTCGTGCAGGCCAAGACCGCCGGAGCGGGCGACGTACCCGCCATCGTCCCGGCGCTGTGGACGCACGTTCCCTTCGACCAACTCCCGGACTCCGTACGGCACATCCACATCGAGCACTCCCCTTTCGGGGAGCGCTACCTGGCCCACGGGATCTACGGGCTGATCAAGCTCAAGCGGCTGAAGGACGAGTACGACGAAACCGTCCTCGCGCTCGCGCAGCGGATCGTCCGGGTCGCCCACGAGTCACCGCTGCCGTCCAGCCGCCCCCGCCCTTACGAGACGACGCCCAGCGCCTTCAAGCCGCGCGGCGAAGGCCCGCGCAGTATCCATCTGACCGTGGCGGCGCCCACCCGGCACACCGTCCCGGAGCACCGCGACACGCGCCCGTACGGGGAGGACGCGCGGGACTGGAACCCGTACCACAGCGAGTCGACCCGGCCGCTGCCCGCGCTGGCGGAGGAGCTGATCCGGTCGCTGGACTACCGGATCACCGTCTCCGACTTCGACGACGGACATGTGGTCCCCGACGTGCCGGCCACCAGCGGGCCCGACGGGCGCGGGAGCGGCGAGGCGGCCCAGCCCGGGCACCCGGCGATCCTGCTGGTCGACCGCTGGGCCGTCCACGACGAGGAACGGCGGGGCAGACTCCGGGAGTTCGATCACGCCGCCCACCCGTGGGTGAGCGCGATCGTGCCCTGGAACCGCGCCGACCTGCAGTGCCACGGCGAGGAGGGCCAGCGGCTCACGGCCGAGCTGGAACGCGTCCTGCCGAACATCCTGGACCACGGCCGCCGCACCGACTGCCGGGTGGCGGTCATAGGTGTGCCCACGCTGAAGGCGTTCACCGATGTGCTGCCGTCCGTCGTGGCGCATGCCACCCGGCAGTTCCTCAGGAACGCCGCCGCGCATCCGCCCCCGGGCCCGCGAGGGCCCCGGCCCCGTCTGATGGGCCCCTATCACCCGCCGCCTTCCGACGCGGGTCCCGACCACGGAGGAGAAGCATGACTGCCCGGCAGGACGGACGGATCATCACCTTCTACTCGTACAAGGGTGGTACGGGGCGCACGATGGCCCTGGCCAACACGGCATGGATCCTCGCCGCCAACGGCAAACGCGTGCTGACCGTGGACTGGGACCTGGAAGCCCCGGGGCTGGACCGGTTCTTCCGGCCGTTCCTGGACCCGAACGCGCTCGCCGCCACCACCGGGGTCATCGACATGATCACCGAGTACTGCTGGGCGGCGACGACCGGCGGCCAGCGCTCGGGGCCCTGGCACCTGGAGTACGCGCGGGTCGAGCAGCACGCGGTCTCGCTCACCCCGGAGCGCCACGGGCTTTCCTTCTCGGGCGGCGGCTCGCTGGACTTCCTCTCCGCGGGCAGGCAGAACCGGGAGTACTCCGCGACGGTGTCGTCGTTCGAGTGGGACAACTTCTACGAGCGGCTGGGCGGCGGTCTCTTCCTGGACGCGCTGCGGGACGACATGAAGGCGGCGTACGACTACGTGCTCATCGACAGCCGTACGGGGCTGTCGGACAGCGCGGACATCTGCACCATCCAGATGCCCGACATGCTCGTCGACTGCTTCACCCTCAGCGACCAGTCGCTGGACGGCGCGGCCTCCGTCGCCCGCAGCGTCGCCGACGGCTACCGCAAACGCCACATACGGGTGCTGCCCGTGCCCATGCGCATCGACGAGGGCGAGAAGGAGAAGGTCGACGCCGGCCGGGCGGTGGCCCGGCTGAGGTTCGAGGGGCTGCCCAAGGGGCTCGGCGGCGAACCGATGAGCGCCGAGGAGCTGAACGGCTACTGGGGCAAGGTCGAGATCCCCTACCGCCCCTACTACGCCTACGAGGAGACCCTCGCGACCGTCGGGGACAAGGGCGGCATAGCGAACTCCCTGCTCTCCGCCTTCGAACGCCTCACCTCGGTGATCACCGACGGCGAGGTCACCGAGCTGCCGCCCGTCCCCGAACAGGTGCGGCTGCGCTGCCTGGAGGCGTTCACCCGAAGGCGGCCGCTGCCCCGGTCGATGGACGTCGTCGTGGTGTACGCGGCGGAGAACCGGATGTGGGCGGAGTGGGTGGAGGCCGTGCTCAGGCCCCGCGGCTGCGACGTCACCCTGCACGACGTGGCCGTCGGGCTGCCCGCACGCCCGGATCGGGCGACCCAGGTCGTCGTCCTGTTGTCCAGCGCCTTCCAGAAGTCACGCACCGTCGGTGAGGTCTGGCACGCCCTCGCCGACGGCCTGCCGGACGCCCCGTACTCCACCCCCGTCACCCTGCGGGTCGACGAGACCCGGCGCGCCGACCCCCATTTCGGCGGCGACCCCGTGAACCTGCACCGGCTCGACGAGGCCGCGTGCACCCGCGCTCTGCTGGGCGCCCTTTCGCTGCCGGAGCGGCCCGTCGACAACGGCGGGGGGCCCGGTCCGCGTTTCCCGGGCCGTGTCCCCAGCCTGTGGAACGCGCCGCAGCGCAACACCACCTTCACCGGACGGGGTTTCATCCTCGACCAGCTGCGCGAGCAGTTGCGCGGCGGCCTGTCCGTCGTACTGCCGCAGCCCCAGGCCCTGTTCGGGCTCGGCGGGGTCGGCAAGACCCATGTGGCCCTGGAGTACGTGCACCGGTTCCTGGCCGACTACGACCTGGTGTGGTGGATCTCCGCCGAGGACATCGACAACGTGGTCTCCTCCCTCGCCGAACTCGGCGGCCGGATCGGCGCGCCCGGCGGTGAGGACATGGCGCTGGTCAGCCAGGAGGCCGTGCACATGCTGGCGCGTGGGGTGCCGACGCGGCGCTGGATCCTCGTCTTCGACAACGCCGACGACCCCGCGGAACTGCTGCCCTTCCTCCCCACCGGGGGCGGCGGTCACATCCTGGTCACCTCCCGCAACCAGGCCTGGACGCAGCAGGGCTCCGCGCTGCCCGTCGACGTCTTCCAGCGCCAGGAGAGCGTCGAGCACCTCTCCCGGCGCGCCCCGGGCCTGAGCGCCGAGGAGGCCGACCGGGTGGCACAGGCGGTGGGCGACCTGCCGCTCGCGGTGGAACAGGCGGGGGCCTGGCTCGCCGAGACGGCCACCCCCATCGAGGAGTACCTGCGGCTGCTGGCCGAGCAGACCACCGCCGCCCTGGACCTCAACCAGCCCGCCGACTACCCGCAGACAGTGGCCGCGACCTGGAACGTCTCCATCGCCCAGCTGAAGGAGCGCTCACCCGCCTCGGTCCGGCTGCTGCAGCTGTGCGCGTTCATGGCCCCGGAGCCGATCTCCGCGCATCTGCTCTACAGCAAGGAGATGATCGACGAGCTGCGCAAGGTGGACGGGACCCTGCAGGAGAGCCTGATGCTGGGCCGGGTCATCCGCGAGATCGCCCGGTTCGCCCTCGCCAAGGTCGACCAGGTGAGCAACAGCATCCAGATCCACCGGCTGGTCCAGGCCGTGATCCGCTCCCAGCTCACCGAGGAGGAACAGTGGTACGCCCGGCATGTCGTCCACACCGTCCTCGCCGGGGCCCGGCCCGACGGTGACGAACCCACCGACGACCCCGCGGTGTGGCCACGCTTCGAGATCATCTGGCCCCATCTGCGCGCGTCCGACGCTCACACCTGCACCGAGATCGAGCCGCGCCGACTGCTCATCGACCGGGTCCGGTACCTGTGGAAGCGCGGGAACTTCATCGACGCGCAGCGGCGGGCCGAGGAGGTACTGGCGTACTGGCAGCCGGCCCTCGGCGAGGACCACGTCCAGTATCTGTACCTGCGCTGCCAGCTCGCCAACGTGCTGCGTTCCCAGGGGCGTTACGTGGAGGCCTCGAAGATGAACGACGAGGTGCTGGAGCGCCAGCGCCACGTCCTCGGCCCCTCGCACCCGCACACGTACATCACCGTCTCGGGTCTCGCGAGCGACCTCGCGGCCCTCGGCAGGTACGGCAGGGCGGTCGAGCTGGCCGGCGAGGCCCACGAGGGCTTCAGCCAGATCTTCCACGAGTCCCACCCGCGGACGCTGAGCGCGGCGAACAACCTCGCGCTGACCCTGTGCATGGTGGGCCGCTACCGCGAGGCCCGCGACCTCGACCAGGAGACCTACGACCGCCGCAAGGAGGTCCTCGGCCCCGACCACCCCTACACCCTGGCCTCGGCCTCCCGCCTCGGCCGGGATCTGCGCGAGGTCGGCCGCTACAGCGAGTCGGTGGAGCTCCTGGCGATGGCGTACGACGCCCACAAGCGGACCCTCGGCAAGGAGTTCCCCGGCACGCTGAGCTGCGCGAAGTCCCTCGCCGTGTCGCTGCGCCGGGCCGGCCTGTTCGAGGACGCCCACCGGCTGACGACGGCGACCCGGGCGCAGTACCGGGCGCAGTACTCCGCGCCCACGCCCGACTCGCTGGCATGCGACCTGAACAAGGCGGCCGACCTGTACGCCGCGGACGAACCGGAGGAGGCCCGGCTGGTCGCGCGGGAGGCGCTGACCGAGTACATGAACGTGCCCGGCGAGCGCCACCCGTACACCCAGGCCGCGCTCAACAACCTGGGCATCTACCACTGGGCGTGCGGTGACGCCGACGAAGCCGAGTCCCTGTTCCGCCGGATCACCGCACGCATGTCCGAGGTCCTGAGCGATCAGCACCCGCACACGCTGTTCGCCCGCGCCAACCTCGCGAACGTCCTCGCCGAATCCGGCCGGCTGGAGGAGGCCTGGGCGCTGGAGGAGCCCGCCCGGGACGCCCTCCAGGCCATCCTCGAAGCGCAGCACCCGGAGGCACTCGGGGTGGTCGCCAACTCGGCGCTGACCCTGCGCGCGCTCGGCCGGACGGAGGAGGCGGGGCGGCTCCGGCAGGAGACCCTCGCCGAACTCCTGCGCCAGAGCAGGCAGATGGGTTCCGACAACGGGATCACCCAGCTGGTGTCCGGGGAACGCCGGGTCTACCGGGACCTGGAGCCGCTGGCGGTGTGACCCGTCCGCCGTTGGGCCCGACGAGCGTCAGACGGCCGGGGAGACCGACCTGGGCAGGTCGGTGAGGAGCCAGCTCAGGATGGCCGGCAGGGCACGGAGCGCGGCGAAGTGGGCGGCGGCGGGCTCCAGGACGGCGGTGGCCCGCGGGATGCGCGCGGCGAGCCAGGAGGAGTGGCCGACCGGGGAGAAGACGTCCTTCGCACCGTGCCAGAACAGCACCGGCACCCGGATCTCGCCCGGCTCGAACCCCCACGGCGCGGTGAGCGCGAGCGCGTCGTCGATCCAGCCGTACGGCGAGGTCCGCAGCGCCTCGTGGTAGTTGCGCAGCAGCATCGAACGGATGCCGTTGTCGGAGACGACGAGCCGGTCGTCGTCGGTGAGCTCGCCTCGCAGTTCGTCCAGCAACCGCGCCGGATCCGAGCGGATCGCGGCGGAGCGCGGAATCAGCCCGGCCACGAAACGCTGGGGATCGGTGAACGCGGTGCGGAACTCACGGACGTTGGACGGCGCCATCCCCGCGTACCAGTCCAGCCCCGCCGCGTCCCGCGGCGCGAGCGTGACCAGCGCCGCCGCTCGCGTCACCCGGTGGGGCAGCCGGGCGGCGCACGCCAGCGCGTGCGGGGCACCGGCGGACCGTCCCACCACCGCGAAGCGGTCCAGTCCCAGCGAGTCGGCGACCACGGCCACGTCGTCGACGACGTCCACGATCCGCCGCCCCGCGCGACGGTCCGACCCTCCGTACCCGGGGCGGTCGTAACTGATGAGGCGCGCCCCACGGTGATAGAGGTACATCGACCGCGGCCGGGGCCCGACCCTGCTGCCCGGCATCCCGTGCAACAGGAAGACCGGCCGCCCCTGCGGATCCCCCGAGCACTCGACCCGCAACCACCGCCCGTCGGCCGTCCGGACATGGTCCAGCGCCCGCACGAGGTCCTGCACCGTGCTCCCCCTCCCTCGGTCCGTAGACCGGGACCACGCTGCCCGAACATTTCCCGTGTGCACAGACAGCGAAACGAATACGCAGGTCAAGTGGCTCGGTGTCCGGTCCGGTCACCGTCAGCGGCCCGGTCCGTATCGCTCGGTCGGCGCCGACCGGCGCGCGGGCCGGGGCCCGGGCGCAGGCGGCCTCGCCGGCGGCACCCGCGTCGGCATGGGCCTCGGCCGCCCGGGACCAGTAGCTCCGGGCGACGGCCGGGTCGCCGGTCCCCTGATGCCGCGAGGCGAGGTTGCGCAGGATGTGAGCGGTCATCAGGAGGTCGCCCGATCCTTCGCACAGGTCCAGGGCGGTCTCGTACGCCTCTGTCGCCTCCCGCGTCCGCCCCGGCCCTCCGAGAGCCGCGCCGAGATTGGTCCAGGCCCGTTCTGGTGCCCCCGATCCCCGGTGACCTGCTGAAAGATGTCCCGGGCACGGGTGTGCGCGTACACGGACCCCTGGACGCGTCCTCTGCGGTGGAGGACTGTGACGGCTGTGACATGAGCACCGATCGCCTCCTCGACCCGTAACGCCTCACCGAACAACGGGCCCAGCCTGTTCCACGCCCAGGCCTCGCTCTCGCAGTCACCGCTCGCCCGGTGAGCGGCGATCTCCCGCCGCAGGGTGTCGGTGGCTTCGTCCACCCAGCCGGGCCGGTACGAGGACTCGTCGTCCGCGTCGGACGTGTCGTCGGCCTCAGCGGCGGGCGTGCCCAGTGTCCGTTCGACGCCCGGAGCGCCTGAAAGCCCTCCTCACGGACATCGAGAAAGTACCGCACGACGGCGGAACGTATGCCGATGTGGGGCGGGTTCCCGGACTTCCCTGGCGGATCGCGCTCGTCCGTACGGGCAAGGGTGTACTCAACGCGGCCACCGGCACCATGCGGGGAACGACTGGTTCCGACCGCGGGCCGCGTTCTTCGTGGGAATCGCGGGCAGCCTCCGCGAAGACCTCGAGGTCGGTGACGTCGTGGTCGCCTCCCGGGTGTACGCGATCCACGGCGGCAAGCTCCGCGACGGCCGCTTCGACGTGCGCCCCGCCTCGTGGCCGGTCTCCCACCGGCTGGAGCAGGCGGCGGGCAAGGCACTGGAGGACACCGCCGAATTCGAGCCCAGCGCCGTGGGTGACGTGGTGCTCGACGACGACAAGGCCGAGCTGGTGGAGTTCCTCCGGCACCACTGCCAGGACGCCGTGGCCATCGAGACGGAGGGCACGGGTTCGCCCACGCCGCACATGTGAGCGATCAGCTGAACGTCATGATCATCCGCGGCATCAGCGACAGGGCGGACGGCAGCAAGGGGGCACCGACAAGAAGGGCTCGCAGGCGCTCGCCGCGGGCAGTGCGGCCGAAGCCTTCGTGGCCGTCCTCCACAAGCTCAGGCCCGTGGACGCCCCCCACCACGGCACCCGGCTCTCCCGACGGCCCGGCGGACACCGCGACCTACGGCGGAGACCACATCAGCCATCACGGCACGTTCCACGGCCCGGTCACCGGCAAGGTCGTCAACCACTACCCGGATCCCGGCCGAGGACCGGCGTAGCCCCAGGGAAACGGCCGGAGCGGACAGCTCGTCCGGGCCTCTTCGAGGCGGTCGCGCGCACGGCTCTCGCCACAGCAGCACCATGCCCGACGCGTGTCTTGACTTCACCATCCCTTCACGTCAGATTCGAGGATCCGCACCACGTCCGGGGCGCAGGGGAACGATTGCTTCCCGGGGGAACAGCACGGCCACCTGTCCCTTCGCGAGGCTGGAGCGTCCCGCATGCCCAAAAGCGCGGATCCTGAGAGACGTACGGGGGCACAGGCGGGCCCCTCCCGACGCCGGGTGCTCGGCACGGCCGCCGGGGCGGGTGCCGTACTCGCCACGAGCGGTGGACTCGCGGGGACGGCCGCCGCTGCCGCCCCACCCCTCCTCGGCACCTACGACGTCGTGGTCATCGGCTCCGGCGCCGCCGGGATGACCGCCGCGCTCACGGCGGCGAAGCAGGGGCTGAGTTGTGTCGTCGTGGAGAAGGCGCCGACCTTCGGGGGGTCGGCCGCGCGGTCGGGGGCCGGGATCTGGCTGCCGAACAACAGCGTGATCAAGGCGGCCGGGGTGCCGGACACACCGGCCAAGGCGGCGCAGTACCTCGCGGCCGTGGTCGGGGACGACGTGCCCGCCGACCGGCAGAAGGCGTTTCTCGACCACGGGCCCGCCATGCTGTCGTTCGTCATGGCCAACAGCCCCTTGCGGTTCCGGTGGATGGAGGGGTACAGCGACTACTACCCGGAGCTGCCGGGCGGGTTGCCGAACGGGCGGTCCATCGAGCCGGATCAGTTCGACGGGAACCTGCTGGGGGACGAGCTGGCTCGGCTGAATCCTGCCTATCTGGCCACGCCGGCGGGGATGGTGGTGTTCAGCGCCGACTACAAGTGGCTCGCGCTGACCGCCGTGAGCGTGAAGGGGCTGGCCGTCGCCACGGAGTGCCTCGCCCGGGGGACGCGGGCCGCGCTGCTCGGGCAGAAGCCGCTCACCATGGGGCAGGCGCTGGCGGGCGGGCTGCGGGCCGGGCTGCTCGGCGCCGGTGTACCGGTGTGGCTCAACACCCCTTTGACAGACCTGTACATGGAGAACGGGACGGTGACGGGAGCGGTCGTCACCAGGAACGGCTCCCCCGGACTCGTCCGCGCCCGCCGGGGCGTCGTCGTCGGCTCCGGCGGCTTCGAGCACAACGCGGCCATGCGGGCGCAGTATCAGGAGCAGCCCGTCGGGACGCAGTGGACGGTGGGGGCGAAGGAGAACACCGGGGACGGGATACGCGCCGGTCAGCGGGCCGGTGCCGATCTCGCGCTCATGGACGACGCCTGGTGGGGTCCCGCCATTGCCACCCCCGATCAGCCGTGGTTCTGTCTAGCCGAACGCACGTTGCCCGGTGGGCTGTTGGTCAACGGGGCGGGGGCGCGGTTCGTCAACGAGGCGGGCCCGTACAGCGATGTCGTCCACACGATGTACGAGCGGGACATCCCGTCCGCCTCGCACATCCCGGCCTGGCTGATCGTCGACCAGAACTACCGCAACCGGTACCTCTTCAAGGACATCGCGCCGACCTTCCCGTTCCCCCAGGAGTGGTACGACGCCGGTGCCGTACACAAGGCGTGGACGCTGGACGCGCTCGCCGGCGCCATCGGCGTCCCCGCCGCCGCCCTCCGCTCCACCGTCGACCGCTTCAACTCCCTTGCCCGGCAAGGGGACGACACGGACTTCGGACGCGGCGACAGCACGTACGACCACTACTACACGGACCCGTCCGTGCTCCCCAACTCCTGCCTGGCGCCCCTGTGGTTGCCGCCCTACTACGCGCTGCGCATCGTCCCGGGAGACCTCGGCACCAAGGGCGGCCTCCTCACCGACGCCCGCGCCCGCGTCCTTGGCCCGGACGGCACGGTGATCCCCGGCCTCTACGCGGCGGGCAACGCCAGCGCGGCCGTGATGGGCCGCAGTTACGCGGGCGCCGGGTCGACGATCGGGCCCGCGATGACGTTCGGGTACGTGGCCGCACTGGACATCGCCGGAAAGCTGTAGTTCAACCTTGGTGTCGTAGGTCGATCCACGGAATCGTGTCGCCGTCGAGCAGATAGCGTTCGATCTCCACGAAACCGTGGTCGAGCGCGAACCGCAGGCCGTCCCCGTTCGATTCCAGTACGCAGGTCTCGATCACCCGGGCGTCCAGTTCCCGCGCCCGCCGCAACGCCCGCTCGTACAGCTGCTCGCCGAACCCCTGCCGCCGGTGTTCGGCGAGCACGCGCGCGATGACCGTCGCCGTGGCGGTGTCCCCCTCGGGCGGGCGGACCGTCGAATTGCCGACGAGGACGCCGTCGACGTAGGCGAGTTCGAGGTGGTTGCGTACGGCGCGCTCGCGGACGTCGTCGAGGGAGAGAAGGTGGGTGGGGATGATCGTGTTGTGGACGTACCGCCAGGCTTCGAGTTCCTCGTCCCCGGCGGTACCGTCCACGCGCTTGATGCCGAGATCCGTCACGGCATCAGCCTAGACATCGCCCGTAGCTCCCGTGTCGAGGAGGGCGTACGCCCGTACCGGGAAGGTGCCCATGCCTTCGACGGCCGGTGGTGCGGCGTGGAAACGGAAGCCTTCCGGGGGCAGTTGCTCCAGGCCCCGCAGGTGTTCCACGACCGGGATGCCCGCGGCGAGCAGTCCGGTGTGGGCGGGGCGGGTGCCGTCGTCGGTGTCGTCGATGTTGAGGGAGTCGATGCCGACGAGGACGGCGCCCTGCTCGACGAGCCCGGCGACGGCGTCGGCCGTGAGGTAGGGGTGGCCGTGGCCGTACCGGTCGGTGCCCCAGCGCCGGTCCCAGCCGGTGTGGACGAGCACCGCCCGGCCCGTCACGTCCTACGGCAGCAGCGCCTCCCGGTCCACGGCCCGGCGGCCGCTGTCCTGGACGCGTACGACGACAACATCTGCGACCTCCAGGTCGGCATCGCCTCGGGCCGCTTCCTGCCCTCCGACCCGGTCGTCACCCTCGCCGCGATGGGCGGCTCCCTGCTCTCCCTCGTCGAACTGCGCTTCAACCGCCCCGACTTCGACGGAGACGAGGCCGCCACGAACCTGGCCGAGCTGATCCTCCGCATGCTGGGCGTCCCCTCGGACGAGGCCCACGAGGTCTCCCGACGCCCCTGCCCGGCCTCGACGACTAGTGTCATGCGCCGGAAGTTCCTAGGCGGTTCCGGCTGAGCCGCGGACGGTCAACGCGCCTGGTCGGCGGCGGGAGTTCGACCGCCGAGACGAGGCAGATCTACCGACGGATTTCAGGCGCAGCGCACTAGCGCGAGACCGGCGTCTCTGCGGGGGTGCGGCCCCCACCCGGGAGGGACGCCCGGGAGGGACGCCCTGGAGGCACGCCCGGGGGTTCCGAGCCGCCCCTCCTCCAGGGGTCTACCGCGCGGATTCGGCGTGCTCCTCCACACGCCCCGCGTCCGCCGCCCCGGTCTTCTGCTCGGCCTCCTTCTTACTCTTGCCGAACACCCGGCGTCCCGGCAGGACCGCGAGGACGATCATTGTTCCGGCGGCCATGATGATCCCGCCGATGAGGCTGGTCTGGGCGACACCGTGGGCGAATGCCTGGTGGACGGCGTCCACGACCGCCTGGGCCTGCTGAGGACCGGCGGACGGGTCCTGCGCGATGCGCTCGGCGACGGCCAGGCCACCGCCGACCGAGTCCTTGGCGGTCTCCATCGCGGCATCCGGGAGCCGGTTACCGACCAGATCGGTCAGCTCGTCCCGGTAGACCGTGCCCAGCAGCGAGCCCAGCACCGCGATACCCAGCGCACCACCCAGCTCCAGCGCGGTGTCGTTGGCGCCGCCGCCGACGCCCAGCTCGGACTCGGGGAAGGCGTCCATGATCGTGTCGGTCGCGGGGGAGACGCTCAGTCCGATCGCGAAGCCCAGCATCATCATCGACGCCAGGAAGTCGGTGTACGTCGAGCCCTTGTCGATCCGGGTGAGCAGGAGCACGCCGGCGGTGCCGATGACCATGCCGGTCACGACCATCGCCTTCACGCCCAGCTTCGGGGTCAGCTTGCCGGTCACCACGGCACCGAGGAACACGGCACCGGCCAGCGGCAGCAGTCGTACACCGGTGTCCAGGGCGTCGTAGCCGAGGACGAACTGCAGGAACTGGGTGGCGTAGTAGATCGCGCCGAAAGTGCCGAAGAAGAAGAACAGCACCGCGAGCATCGAGCCGCTGAAGGGCCGCAGTGTGAACTTGCGGACGTCCAGCATCGGGTGCGGGTGACGCAGCTCCCAGGCGACGAAGGCGATCAGACCGACACCGGCGACCACGGCCGCGGTGACGGGGCCGACGCCCCAGCCGAAGTGCGGGCCCTCGATGGCCGCGTACACCAGGGAGCCGACGGAGACGATCGACAGCAGGCCGCCCACGTAGTCGATCCGGCCCATGCCCTCCGCCCTGGACGGCGGCACCAGGGCGAGCGCGCCGACGACGGCGACGACGGCGATGGGCACGTTGATCAGGAAGGTCGAGCCCCAGGCGTGGTCCTCCAGCAGCCAGCCGGCCACCAGCGGGCCGACGGCGATGGCCAGACCGGAGGTGGCGGTCCAGGCGGTGATGGCCTTGACCCGCTCGCTCCGGGGGAAGGACGCGACCAGCAGGGACAGCGTGGCGGGCATCACGACCGCGGCACCGACACCCATGATCGCGCGGGCCGCGATGACCAGCGACGTCTCGTCGACCAGGCTGCCCATCACCGAACCGCACGCGAAGATCACCAGACCGGTGACCAGCGCACCGCGCCGACTGTACTTGTCGCCGATCGAGCCCAGCACCAGCATCAGCGCCGCGTACGGGACGGTGTAGCCGTCGACGACCCACTGCAGATCGCTACTGCTCAGGCCCAGGTCGGTGGTCATGTCGGGGGCGGCCACGATCAGTGAGGTGTTCGCCATCACCACGATCAGCAGACTCAGGCACAGCACGAGCAGCGCCCACCAGCGCCGCGCGTACGGCCCTGTCATCTTCTCCACGGGAGTGTTCGCGAGGAAGGGCATCGAAAGCTCCTAAAGGGATGAATAGGACGAGCGGCATCACTTAATTGCCCATCGATGTGCAGACTAGTTTATTGCCCATTGGCGTGCAACTATCGCGATGACCCCCTTCCCGCGCCCGTTCCCCGAGGTGCCGATGTGAGCAGCCGACCAGCGCCGACGCCGCACCCGGCGCAGCGCCGTGACGCGCGCGCCACCCGCGCCCGGATCCTGGAGGCGGCACGGCGGGAGCTGACCCGCGACCCCGACAGCCGCCTCGAGGACATAGCCGGAGCCGCCGGTGTGGCCCGGCGCACCGTCTACGTCCACTTCGCCGGCCGGGCCGCGCTCGTCGAGGGCCTGGCCGCGGAGGCCGCGGAGGCGATCCGGCTCGCGGTCACGGGCGCCCCCGCCGCGACCTGCGACGCCGCGACCGACCTGGCGCGTCTCGTCCTCACCGTGTGGCCGGTCGGCGACCGCTTCCGCACCCTCATCCGGCTGGCCCGCCAGGACCTCGTGCCCGACCGCGTCAACGAACTGCTGGCCCCGGCCCGCGACCTGGTCACCGGGGTCCTCGCCCACGGTCAGCGGCAGGGCGTCTTCCAGACCACCGTCCCGCCGGACCCGCTCAGCCGGGCCATCGAGGCCCATCTGCTGACCCTGCTCGACTGCGTGAACTGCGGCATCTGGTCCGACGACGGCACCGGCGCCGCCACCGCCGCGCTGATCGCCGCCGGAGTCGCCCCCGACACCGCCGCCGCGAAGGTCGACCACCTGCGGAGGACCGGGTCGCCCCCACGGCCCCTCTGAAACCCCGATTCCCCCCTGGACCCCCGGGAGTTCCCGAAGTTCCCCGAAGTCCCCGAAGTCCCCGAAGCCCTCTGGAGGAGGACTCATGCACCAGTCCCGACCCGAGTACGAATACGACTACTCCTACGAGCCCCAGTACGCGCCGCCCCACGAGCGGTACGACGCCCAAGTCGGCCGCATCCGCAACTCCGCGCCCCGCACCCGCCGTTGGCGCCGACGACCACTCGCGATCGCCGCCCCCTCGCTGACCGTCCTGGCCCTCGCCCCCGTCGCGGTCGACCGGGCCGCGGCCGCGCGCATCGAGTCGCGTACGGCCGAGGCGTTCCAGGAGGGCATGGACACGCCCGCCCGGCCCGACGTCGAGGTCCACGGCTTCCCCGTGCTGGCGCAGGCGGCCTCCGGCACCCTGGACCAGGTGGACATCACCGCGCACGACATCCCCGCCAAGGGCTTCGACCGCCCACTGCCGGTGACCGAACTCTCCCTGGAACTCGACGGGTTGACGAAGTCCGACGACGACAGTGCGGCCCGGGCCCGCTCGGCGGAGGCGACCGCCTTCCTGTCGTACGCGGACCTGTCGGCCGCCCTCGGCCTGGATGTCTCGCAGGGCTACGGCTCCGACCGGATCCGCGTGCGCGTCCTGACGCCCCTCGGCTTCGAGGTCACCACGACGACGACCGTCTCGGTGACCTCCGGCAACCGCATCGCCTTCAAGGACTTCAAGGTCGCGGGCCGCGTCACCCTGCCCGAGTGCGGTGAGAAGCTGCTCGACAAGGTCTTCGCGAAGCCGATCGCACTGCGGAACATCCCCGACGGCCTACGGCTGCGCTCGGTCACCCCCACCGGGATGGGCCTCACCGCCCACTTCTCCGGCAAGTCGGTCACCTTCCGCCCCGACAACGCCCAGAGCACCTCGTCGAACGGGTCGACCTGAGGCGGCCCGCACGGCCCACACCAGAGAGCCCTC
The DNA here is from genome assembly GCF_042802555.1 of Streptomyces sp. NPDC057474. Lineage (NCBI taxonomy): Bacteria > Bacillati > Actinomycetota > Actinomycetes > Kitasatosporales > Streptomycetaceae > Streptomyces > Streptomyces sp. NPDC057474. The sequence continues at coordinate 68,494 of NZ_JBHVDX010000019.1, forward strand.
AACCGTCCACGAACGGTTGAGGGCTCTTCGGCTGTCCGGTGCCGACTACTGCTGCTCGGTCCCGGCATCCGTCCCCGCGCTCGTACCGCTGTCCGTGCCGGTGCCGCCGCCCGTCGAGATGCCCTCGCCTCCCGTCGAGGTGTCGTCGCCCTCCGTCAACGTCCCGTCCTCGTCCCCCGTCGACTCGGCGGCGGCCTCCTGGGTGGCGACGATGACGGTGCCGCCCTCGGCGACCTCGCTGCCCCGGCAGCGATCCCCGTCCCGGGCCCGATGGAGAGGATCCTCACGCCCGCCCCGGCAACCACCGGCACGAACGACTCCGCCCCGGCAGACACTCACACCGGGGCGGTACGGATACAGCGATACGGATACAGCGGTAGGTCGGATCAGGCGTCCCCGGCCGGGGACGCACGCATCGCCGACGCGACCTCCTCGACCACCGCGCTCGCCCGCTTCTCGGGTACGCCGGCCGCGATGAGGGTGGCTACTGCGATCCGGCGCCCGTCGTCCTCCAACGCTCCCGTGTTGACGGCCTCCAGGAGAGCGACATGCATCGCCTCCAGCCCGGCGCTCTGCACGGCGGGCGGCAGATGGGAGTGGAAGACACCGTCCCGCTGCCCGCGCTCCAGGATGGTCGCAGCCGCCTCACGGGCCGGCGCCAGCACCTCGGCGACGCGCTCGGAGCCGAGGTCCCGCCGGGCCAGCGCCAGGAGCATGCGGTAGCGGTCCCCCACGGGCCAGATGGTGAACACGAACCGCGCCAGCGCCAGCTCGGCCGGCTCCGTCGGCTCCGGCCCGGCCTCCACCGTGCTCCGCAGCGTCTCGGCGGCCTCCTCGGCGAGGGCCTCCAACAGCGCCGCCCGCCCCGGGAAGTGCCCGAAGAGAGTGCGCCGTACGACCCCGGCGGCCCGCGCCAGCTCCTCCAGCGTGATGTCGGGGTTGCGCCCCAACTCCGCACGGGCCGTGGCCAGGATGCGCGCCCGGTTGGACCGCGAATTACGACGCAGCGGCTCGCGGGCCACGGACTTGGTCACGGAGACACCCTCGGAGGATCAGTACGGAGACAGGGAAAGGAAACGAACAGCAGCCCATTTTGTCACGACGGGCCGGACGACGAGAGGACGACGAGAGGACGACGCGAGGACGACGCACGAAGTTGACGCTCCGACAGTCAAAAATGAACGTTTCCTCAGGTCAGAGACCTGCGGAAGTGGGGCGCGTGGGACTCGAACCCACGGCCGACGGATCACGAGTCCTTTGCGGATCTTGGCGGTCCTTGCCGATCAACGCTCACACACGCCTGTTCCTGTCCTTGTGTCCAACCAGCGTCCCGAACGTGCCCGGGAAAGACCTGCCCGGCTGGGCGCCGAGACGATCACCCCAGCTCGGGACCAGGCCTGGAACTCCCACGCAGCGGATTCACCTTCCAGCGCGCAGAGGCTCTGCCCCGGGCGCGCGCCGGGGCAGAGCCTCGACGGCCGTTTCCGCAGGCCAGACGTATACGCAGAGCTCAAGTACTGACATCTGTTCGGCATGCCGGAAGGAGCGGCGCCCGCAGTGCCGGCACGTACCAGCTCGACCGCGTCGCCGACGCCTTCGCGGAGCTGGACCAGCGGCACACCCGAGGCAAGCCCGCCCTGATCCCCTGACCGGGACCGAGGGCGAACCGGAGCGGCTGACACCGAAGGTGAACGGCTCACCGGCGCCTGATCACCGCGTCGGATGGCGTGTGATGGTAGCCCCCGGCACAGTAGGACGCTGACATGCCGAGGGCGCCTGGTCGACTTCAGTGGAAAATGTTTGCAAATTGCACGCATTTCCGATGCGGGGTCCGAGCCTCCCTATCAGGGATGAATTGCCGACCCGGCAAGTGGTATCCAGGGGAAAGTTTCTTCCCCCCATCGCGAGTAGACATGCCCTGAGCTTCGGAAGACCATGATCTGAGGGCCGCCCGACGGCGGACCGAGGCCGAGAAGAGGCAGGCATCATGGTCGAAATCGTTTCTTTCAGGAACAAGGAAGTAGAGATTGCGGGACATCTCCATCTGCCGGAAAACTTCAGCGAAGACAAGAAGTACCCGGCACTCGTCGGCATTCATCCGGCTGGAGGCGTAAAGGAACAGACCATCGGCCACTACGCCAAGAAGCTCGCTGAGCACGGATTCGTCACCGTCGTCTACGACTCCTCCTACCAGGGAGCGAGCGGTGGCGAACCCCGCCTCCTGGAAGACCCGACGACCAGGGTGGAAGACGCTCGCTGTGCAGCCGACTTCCTCGCCACTCTTCCGTTCGTCGACTCCCAGCGAATGGGGGTCTTCGGCATTTGCGCCGGCGGCGGATACGCGATCAGCGTGGCCCAGACCGAACGTCGCTTCAAGGCAGTGGCTACGGTCAGCGCAGCTCCGATGGGCGAGGGCTCCAGGGGCTTTCTGGGGCATCTGTCCCCGGTGGCCGAGCAGATCGGAACGCTGGAAATGGTCGCCAACCAGCGCACGGCGGAAGCGCGAGGTGCGGAGCCCCTCTACGCCCCGTTCGTCCCGGAAACACTGGAAGAGATCAACGAAAGCACACCGGATCTCCTGCGCGAGGGGTACGACTACTACCGGACGCCGCGAGGTCAGCATCCCCATTCGAAGGGCCGTTTCCTGCTGACCAGCATGGACAAGATGTTCGCCTTCTCGGCGTTCGACCAGATCCCGGAGCTGCTGACCCAGCCGATGCTTCTCATCGCGGGGAGCAGGGCGGACACAAAGGTATTCAGCGACCAGGCCTACGAGCTTTCCAAGGGGCCGAAGGAGTTGTTCGTCGTCGAAGGCGCAACTCATATCGCACTGTACGACGTGCCTGAGTACGTGGACCAGGCAATCCCCAAGATGGTGGAGTTCTTCGCCGTCCTTTAATGGTCCGCAACGCGTCACCGAGTACGCCCAGAAACCCGGTCTCCGACGAGCACGACAGCGAACTGCAGCCGGCGTACCACGCGTACGTGGGCGCGGGACGACCGGTGTGCGGGGTTTGGCCGACGGACCGGAATCGCGTACCTGGAGAACGGTAGGCAGGGGAAAATTTCCTACCCCTCACAGCGCGCTCTTCCGATGCAATGCTCGGTCACACACCGAACAAGACTTTCGAGGAGCCCGATCGCCATGTCCCATTCAGGCCGCACCACGATCGCCATTGCCTTTCACTCGGGCTACGGCCACACAGCCGTCATCGCCGAGGCCGTGGCGCGTGGCGCTGCGGGAGCCGGGGCCGAAGTGGCCCTGATCTCCGTGGACACCATCACCGACGAGCAGTGGGCGCAGTTGGACGCCGCGGACGCGATCGTCTTCGGTGCCGCCACGTACATGGGTACCGCCTCCGCGGCCTTCCATGCGTTCGCCGAGGCCAGCAGCCGGCGCTGGTTCTCCCACGCCTGGGCGGACAAGCTCGCCGCGGGCTTCACCAACTCCGGGGCCAAGAGCGGCGACAAGTCGTCCACCCTGGGTTATTTCGCCACCTTGGCCGCCCAGCACGGCATGCACTGGATCAGCCTGGGTCTGATGCCGGGCTGGGGATCCACCACGGGCAGCGAGGACGACATCAACCGGCTGGGCTTCTTCATGGGTGCCGGCGCACAGAGCCCGACCGATGCCGGCCCGGAAGCGGTCCACCGGTCGGACATCGCCACCGCGGAGCACCTGGGTGCGCGCGTCGCGCGCCAGGCCGCGATCTTCCGGGCCGGGCGGGCCGCCCTCGCCGCCTGATCACAGGGCCTGCTTTTCCGTATCCGACTTCTCCCCCTCCCCCAAGGAGCAACCATGTCCGACTCCCCGAGCCTCGCCCTCATCCGGCGGGTCTACGAATCCCGGATGGCGCCCGAGGTCACCCAGGAGGTCATGGCCCCGGACCTCGTCTGGGACATCACCCCGGGCTTCCCGAACAGCGGCGTGTACCACGGCTGGGACAGCGTGGCGAAGGACTTCTTCGGCACACCGATGCCGAACATCGCGTCCTTCGGCGCGGTGCCCGAGGAGTTCTACGCCGACGACGAAGGCCACGTCTTCGTGTTCGGGCACTACCACGCCGAGACAAAGGCCGGCGACAAGGCCGACGTCCGGTTCATCCACCTGTGGACCGTCCGTGACGGCAAGGCCATAAGCATGCGGCAGGCCGCCGACAGCCACGTCCTCCAGGAAGCCCTCAAGGGCTGAGACCACCCCCAAGGAGACCCACCCATGGCGAAGATCCTCTTCGTGATCACCGCGTCCGACCACTGGACGCTGGCCGACGGAACCCGGCAGCCGGCCGGCTTCTGGGCCGAGGAAGCAATCGGCCCGTACCAGGTCTTCAAGGAGGCCGGATTCGAGATCGCGGCGGCGACGCCCGGCGGTGTGCCGCCGACGGCGGACGCGCTCAGCCTCACCGCGGATTTCAACGGCGGCGAGGAAGGCGCGCAGCGCATGCGCACCGCCCTGCGCGAGGCGACCGAGCTGGCGCACCCGATGCGCATCGAGGACGTCGACATCGACGACTACGTGGCCGTCTTCTACCCCGGCGGCTGGGGCCCGATGGAGGACTTGCCCGACAACGCCGCCTCCGGCAAGCTGCTCACCGAGTGGCTCGCCTCGGGCAAGGTCGTGTCCCTGGTGTGCCACGGCCCCGCGGCGCTGCTGGCCACCATCGGCCCGGACGGAACGTCCCCGTTCTCCGGCTACCGTCTGACCGGCCTCTCCAACGCCGAGGAGAAGCTGAACGGCCTCGCGGACCGCGCGAAGTGGCTGCTGCAGGACCGCCTCGTCAACGAACTCGGCGTGGACTATCGCGAGACCGAGCCGTTCGCCCCGCACGTCGAGGTGGACCGCACCCTGTTCACCGGCCAGAACCCGGGCTCGGCGGTCCCGCTGGCCCAGGAAGTGCTCAAGGCACTGAGCTGACGACGCTCCTGTGCTCTTCCTCGGCGGCCCGGTAGGCGACTCCGGGCCGCCGAGTCCTCGTACGCCCGCTGCCTTGCAGGTCGGCGCCGAGACTCTTTTCATATATAGGTAAAGCCCAACATAGGCACGATCTCTCCCCCTTACAGCGCCGGGCTTTTGTGCGAGGCTGCAAGTCATGAACCGCAACCCTCATCTGAACGAGCTGGGTGAGTTCCTCAAGGCCCGCCGTGGCGAACTCAGCCCTTCCGAGGTCGGTCTGCGCGGAGGGCAACGGCGGCGTGTGAGCGGTCTGCGCCGTGAGGAAGTGGCGCTTCTCGCCGCGATCAGCACCGAGTACTACACACGGATCGAGCAGGGCCGGCTCCAGGCATCGGCTCCCCTCCTCGACGAGATCGCCCAGGCACTCCGCCTGAACGACGACCAGCGCACCTACCTCTTCGACCTCGCGGCGAAGGAGAGGCTGCGTCCGCCCACGTCAGATGATCGCCAGCAGGTGGATACGCAGTTGCAGCGCATGCTGGACGATCTCACCGCCTCGCCCGCCTTCGTCATCGGCCGACGTACCGACATCCTGGGCTGGAACCGGCTCGCCGCCGCCCTGTGGACCGATTTCGGGCGCTACCCGGAGCCGGAACGCGTGTTCCTTCGGCTGCTGTTCACCGAACCCTGGATGCGCGAGCTGTATGCCGACTGGGAGGAGGTCACCCGGCTGGCCATCGCCCAGTTGCGTATGGAGAGCGCGCGCTACCCCGGCGAACCGCGCCTCGCGGCTCTGGTCGAGGAGCTCTCCGCCCGTGACGCGCAGTTCCGGCAGTGGTGGACCGAACACGACGTCGCGATGCGGGGCAAGGGCGTCAAGAAGCTCCGTCACCCTGTGGTGGGCGAGCTGACGCTCGACTGGAACACGCTCACCTGTGGCACGGACCCCGACCAGCACATCATCGTGTGGAACGCCGAACCCGGTTCCCCGTCCCACGATGGGCTGCGCCTCCTGGCCTCCTGGGCCGCGGACCAGAAACCGACGGCGTCCGACACCACCACCTGAGCTCTCTCCGGCGTACGTCCACAAGGGGTGCTGCGGGCGACGGGCGGCTCGACGGCTGTAACGAACGTAGGCATGGCAGCTCAGATGCCTCGCCCTCGCCGTCGCCGTCTGGGCGCTCGGACGCCCGGACCGCTCGTTCCGCCCTCTGGATGATCGTGTCTCAGACTGCCCCACGCGCTTGCTCTCCTCGGCGTGCCAGAGCGCGACGGCGAGGGGCTCGCCTCTCTCGTCGATGCCGGTGTCATGGGGGGAGGGTTTCGTCCCCCCTAAGACCGCATCCCAGCCAAGAACCCTCCCCTTTTCCGGGTACGCGCGAGACGGAAAAGTCGGACACCTCAACGACTGCATGCCGAACAATGAGGTGCTTCGAATGAAGGCTGTAGGTTTCACGGAATTCGGTGGGCCGGAGGTGCTTCAGGTTCTTGAGCTGCCTGCCCCCGATGCCGGTCCGGGCGAGGTGCGCATCCGGGTGCACGCCGCGACCGTCAACGCGGTCGACGCCCTCCAGCGCAGCGGACCCGCCCGGTCGCCGGACGCCCGGCCGCCCTTCGTTCCCGGCATGGAAGCAGCCGGCGTCGTGGGCCAGATAGGCACGGGTACGGACACCGACCTGAGCGTCGGTGACCGTGTGATGGCGATCGTGCTCGCCGACGGCTCCCACGGCGCCTACGCCGAGCAGATCGTGGTCCCGGCGGAGTCGGTCGTCCGCGCTCCCCACAGCGCGAGCGACGCGCAGGCCGCGTCCCTGCCGATGAACGGCCTGACCGCGCGCTTGGCCCTGGACACGCTCGGCCTGGAGTCCGGCCGGACCGTCGCGATCACCGGCGCGGCCGGCGCGGTGGGCGGCTACGCCGTCCAGCTGGCCAAGGCGGACGGGCTGCGGGTGGTGGCCGACGCCTCGGAGCAGGACGAGACCCTGATCAAGGAACTCGGTGCCGACGTCGTCCTCCGTCGCGGCGCCGAGTACCCGGACCGGGTACGCGCGGAGGTCCCGGAGGGCGTCGACGGACTCCTGGACGCCGCGTCGCTCGGCGCGCTCACCGCACGGGCGGTCCGCGACGGCGGCCGAGTGGTGACCCTGCGCGGCTACGACGGCCCCGGTGAACGAGACATCACCTACGAGCCGATCGTCGTGTTCAGCTACGCCCGGGAGCGCGCCAGGCTCGACCGGCTCCGGCAGCAGGTGGAGGAAGGCCGCATCACCCTCCGGGTCGCCAGGACCTTTCCGGTGGAAACAGGCCGCCGAGGCACACCGGCTCCTCGCCGCGGGCGGCGTGCGGGGCCGACTGGTCCTGACGTTCTGAACAGAGTCACGTATGGGCACAAGGCGGCGGCCCTCAGCGCCAGCTCATGGC
>NZ_JBHVDX010000020.1:0-75470 GCF_042802555.1 Streptomyces sp. NPDC057474
GCCTCGATGACGACGTCGGCGCCGAAGCCGCCGGTCAGCTCGCGGATCGCCTCGACGGCGTCGGTGTCCTTGGAGTTGACCGTGTGGGTCGCGCCCAGTTTCCTGGCGGTGTCCAGCTTGGCGTCGTCGATGTCCACCGCGATGATCTTCGCCGCGCCCGCCAGGTTCGACCCGACGACCGCCGCGGCCCCGACGCCGCCACAGCCGATGACCGCCACGCTGTCACCGCGTCCGACGTTTCCGGTGTTGATGGCGGCGCCGATGCCGGCCATCACCCCACACCCCAGCAGACCGGCGGCGGCCGCCGACGCGGCCCGGTCGACCTTCGTGCACTGCCCAGCCGCCACCAGGGTCTTCTCCGCGAAGGCGCCGATGCCCAGCGCCGGCGACAGCTCGGTGCCGTCGGTCAAGGTCATCTTCTGCTTCGCGTTGTGGGTGCTGAAGCAGTACCACGGGCGTCCGCGCAGACAGGCCCGGCACTGTCCGCAGACGGCACGCCAGTTGAGGATGACGAAGTCACCGGGGGCGACATCGGTGACCCCCTCCCCCACCGACTCCACGACGCCCGCGGCCTCGTGGCCCAGCAGGAAGGGGAACTCGTCGTTGATACCGCCTTCCCGATAGTGCAGATCGGTGTGGCAGACCCCGCAGGCCTCGATCTTCACCAGCGCCTCACCCGGGCCGGGGTCGGGCACGATGATCGTTTCCAGGCTGACAGGGGCACCCTTGCCCCGCGCGACGACAGCACGGACCTGGTGAGCCATGGCCACTCCTCGGCAGTAACGAGATCGGCAGTAACGAGACCTGAGTCTGGCGTTGCTTATCGCGGTACGCATCGCACGTACCGCAACACAGCATCGTGGAGCGCCGACCGGGGGTCAAGAAGTTCCACGGTCATCGGCGCTGCTCCGGATCTACGCGTTCCGCTCCTCGTCGGGGAGAGCCTGCTCGGCCCAGATGGTCTTGCCCGTGCGGGTGTGGCGGCTCCCCCAGCGTTGGGTGAGCTGGGCGACGAGCAGGAGACCGCGGCCGCCTTCGTCGAAGGCACGGGCCCGACGCATGTGCGGAGCGGTACTGCTGGAGTCCGAGACTTCGCAGATGAGCGTGGTCTCGCGGATCAGCCGCAGCTGGATCGGGGCCCCGCCGTAGCGGATGGCATTGGTGACCAGCTCGCTCACGATGAGCTCGGTGACGAAGGAGACCTCCTCCAGTCGCCAGGCGGCCAGTTGCCGGCAGGCCAGCTTGCGGGCATGGCCGACGAACGCGGGGTCGGCGGGAATGTCCCAGGTGGCGACCCGGTCGGCGTCCAACGCCCGGGTCCGGGCCAGGAGCAGGGCGACGTCATCGACGGGCCGGTCCGTCAGCAGGCTCCCCATGACTCCGTCACAGGTCTCCTCCAGGGGACGGCCCGTGCCGCGGAGAGCCTGGCGCAGCCGAGCGAGTCCGTCGTCCAGGTCACGGTCGGGTGCCTGGACCAGGCCGTCGGTGTAGAAGGCGAACACGCTGCCCTCGGGGACGTCGAACTCCGCGGTTTCGAAGGGCAGACCGCCCACCCCCAGCGGCGGCCCGATCGGCAGGTCGAGGAATTCGGCCTCGCCGTCCGGGGCGATCAGGGCCGGTGGCGGGTGGCCGGCCCTGGCCATGGAGCAGCGGCGCGAGACGGGGTCGTAGACGGCATACAGGCAGGTGGCCCCGATCTCGCCCGGGCTCTCCGCGTCGGCGTCCTCGGCCTCGTCCGCCGTCCGCTCGGAGTCCAGGCGCAGGACGATGTCGTCGAGCTGGGTGAGCAGCTCGTCCGGCGCCAGGTCTACGTCGGCCAGTGTGCGTACGGCCGTGCGGAGCCGGCCCATGGTGGCGGACGCCTGCACGCCGTGGCCGACGACATCGCCCACGACGAGCCCCACTCTGGCTCCGGACAAGGGGATGACGTCGAACCAGTCGCCACCGATCCCGGCGCGCGTGCTGGCCGGCTGGTAGCGGGAGGCGACCTCGACGGCGGCCTGCCGGGGTGCTCGGTGGGGAAGGAGGCTGCGTTGCAGTTCGAGGGCGATGGCGCGTTCGCGGGTGTAGCGGCGGGCGTTGTCGACACACACCGCGGCGCGGGCGGCGAGTTCCTCGGCCAACAGCAGATCGTCCTCGCCGAAGGGCTCAGCCGTGCGGTGGCGGGAGAGGATCGACAGGCCGAGGGTGATGCCGCGGGCTCGCAGGGGCACGGCAATCATCGAGTGGATGCCATGGATCTCGATGCTGCGGGCACGCTCCCGTGAGCCCGCCGCCCACAGCTGCGCGGTGATGTCGTCGACCTCGTAGAGCAGGGCGCGGCCGGTGGTCAGCGCGCGGCCCGGCGGCGACCCCTCGACGTAGGTGTGCCTGCTCCCGACCGGGATCACGGCCTCGGGGCAGCCTTCCAGCACGGACTGGTGAGCGGTGCGGCGAAAGACGAGGGCATCGGCACCGGGCGCGGGAGCCGCTTCCTCACCGGCCAGTACCGAGTCGAGCAGGTCCACGATGACGAAGTCGGCGAGATGATCCGTGCACACCTCGGCGAGTTCCTCGGCGGTGCGCGTCACATCCAGGGTGGAGCCGATCCGGTTGCCGGACTCGTTGAGCATGCTCAGACGTCGGCGGGCGAGGAACTGCTCCGTGCTGTCGATCGCGGCCAGGCACATGCCCCGCACCTCGCCGGTGCCGTCCTTCAACGGGCTGAGGGAGACCAGCCAGGCATGTTCACGGGCCTCGCCCGGCGCGCGCAGCCAGGCCTCGTACGGCACCGGCTCACCCGTCCGCAGTACGCGCCGCACCGCGTCGTCGAGCCCCTCGAAGCCCGGGAGCCGTCGCAGTCCGTCGACCGACTCCCCCACCCGTCGACCGAGCAGGTCCTTCTGCGGCCTGCCCATCACCCCTTCCATCGCGGAGTTCGCGGACACCGCGAGTCCGTCCTGATCGAAGAGCGCGATCGGCACGGGGAGCTGGTCCAGGGCCCATCGCCGGAGCCGCAGGGCCGGCTCCGGCACCGTGGCCGTCAGAAACCACTGGCCCTCCCCCGCCGAGTCCAGCAGCGGATGGGCCTCCAGCTCCAGTTCCACGTCGTGACCGTCCCGGTGCCGCGCGCGTACGGGGCCGCGCCAGTCGGCCGGCTCGGCGAGACGGCTCCGGGCCGAGGCCGGAAGGGCATCGGCCAGCAGGTCGGCCGCCTTGCGGCCGACCACCTCGCCGTGCTCGTATCCGAGCACCCGTCGGGCGCCGGCACTCCACGCGGTGACCAGCCCCCTGGCGTCGACCGCGGCCGAGGCGACACCGTGCTCGCCCATCGTTCCTTCTCTCCGTACGTCCGGAGCCGTCGTCCATGGGCTCACAGATCGACTGCAAGGCACTGCTTTCAGGGTTCATTGTGCGCCGGGCACGCCGCACATCGCGCGAACTGCGCGGATCCGATGCGCCCCTCCTGCCACGAGTGAGCAGCCGTACGGTGCGGTGCTTGGGCATGGAGCGCAGGGCGTCGACGCGGGGGCGGGTGAGGATACGGGGGGCGACCTGCTCGCGGGCCCCCTGGGCGCGGGGCAGCGAGCCGGGGTAGTGCACGCGGACCTGACGGCCCACGAAGAGGATGCCGTTGGCCGGCCGAGCACGGCCGAAGGGCCCCGCACCGGTCGCGCTGCGGCGCAGGCGGTCGAACGACCCGGCCTTCGGCGCAGACGCGGGGACTGCACGCGTTGGATCGGATCGCCGCTCGATCGGATCGCCGCTCGTGCCGGAGGGACAGGACAGCCGTGACGCCCGCAGTGCGGGCGGCCGACTCGGGCGGCCGGCAAGACAGTGGGCCCGCCCGGCTAAGCGTGGTCGTGGAGACCGCCGTGTGGGCGAGGGTACGGGGCCGTTGTGCGGCCTACGCTCGCCGGGGCCTCATGGAGCAGCGTGTCGTCGGTGAGCGCTTCCACCATGAACGGCGCGACGTCCACCCTCCCCGGTCACGTGGCCCCCGGAGGCAGAGACTGTCAGAGGCGTCCCCCCGTCGCCCACCTGGCAACCACCAGCAGCAGGATCGTCCGCCGATCCGTGGTGAGGCAACACGTGCCCGGCCGTACGAAGGCATGATGGCTTTGCTGGCACGGCACCACGGCACCACGGCCGCCACGCGGCGCGGCCGCCGCGAGGCTTCGGGCGGATGACGCGGCAGTACGTCGGCTGTACATGCATCTCAACGCTCCTGCCGTACAGCAGGTCAGTGGTCCATCGCAGTCGGCCCTGGCCGGTCGGCCGCCGTGGAGGCTGGTCGCCGAGTCGGCCGGGCGACGGGAGAGTGGGGAAACCTTGGCAGAGTCGGGGCACGGGCCGGTGGTGGCGGCGCGGGGGCGGCGTCCTCGCGGTCTGTTCGTCGGGTTGTGCACGCTGGATGTGATTCAGCTCGTCGACCATGTTCCGGGTGCCGACGAGAAGCTGACGGCTCGCGAGCAGGTCGTGGCCGCAGGCGGACCGGCCGCGAACGCGGCCGTCACGTTCGCCCACCTGGGCGGCGCGGCCACGCTGCTCACCTCGATCGGCCGCCATCCGCTGGGAAGCGCTGTCGCTGCGGACCTGGAGCGGCTGGGTGTGACCGTGGTGGACCTGACGGCCGACTCGGTCGAGCCGCCCGCTGTGTCGTCCGTTCTGGTGACCGCGTCCAGCGGGGACCGTGCCGTCGCCTCGACCAATGCGACGGGGTACCGGCTCGCCCCGCCCAACGATCTCGACGCGTTGGTGGCGGCCTGCGACATCGTCGAATTCGACGGCCACCACATGGAGTTGGCCGTGGCCGCCGCCCGCGCGGCACGTGCCGCCGGCCATCGGACCGTCCTCGACGCGGGCAGTTGGAAGGCCGGCACGGAGAAGCTGCTGCCGTCGGTCGACGTGGCCGTCTGCTCAAACGCCTTCCACCCGCCCGGCACGAACACGCCGACGAGCACGCCGACGGACACCCTGCGGTTCCTGCGGGATCACGGGGCCGGCTGGTCGGCGGTCAGCCGGGGCGGGCAGCCCATCGTGTGGGCGGGCCCCGACAGCGGGGGCACGGTGGATGTGCCTGCCGTACGGGTCGCGGACACGCTGGGCGCGGGTGACGTCCTGCACGGGGCGCTCGCCCATCGGCTCGCAATGCAGGACGACTTGACGTCGCAGGGCTTCGTCGAGGCCCTGCGCGGTGCGGCCGTGGTGGCCTCGCGGGCGTGTGCTTCGTTCGGAACTCGGGCGTGGATGCGGGGAGGGTGAGCCGACGTACAGTCGCCGTACAGTCGATTCATCGGAGCTATCCAAGCTCAGTAACGCCTCATTGCCACCTCGTTGACGCATGCTCACCCTGTCTCTATGTTTCATCGCGGTATAGCTCCGATGATTCGCGTGAGCCTGTTTGGAGGCACCATGCCCTCTCCCTTCGCGCCCGATCCGTCCAGACGTACCGTTCTCGCCACTGGATCCGCCATGGGCGGCGTCCTACTGACTTCGGGTCTGCCCACGCGGGCCACCGCGGCCGACCAGGCCGCGGCCGAGGCCGCCGCGACCTCCGCCGACCCCTGGCGCACTGTCCTCGACGACGCCGACCTGGTCTGGCGGCGGATGCCGGCGACCTGGTACGAAGGCCCGTTCCTCGGCAACGGTTTCCTCGGTTCCGGGATATACGCCGAGCCGGGCGCCGCGTCGACGGCCGTCCGCTTCAACATCCAGCACTCCGAAGTACAGGACCACCGGCCCGAGTTCGGCTCGCTGTTCGGTCTGGCCCGGCTGCCGATCGGATACTTCACGCTGGAGCCGGTGGGCGCGATCACCGGCCTGGACTGGCGATTGTCGCTGCGGGACGCCGAGTTGACCGGCACGCTCACCACGGAAAGGGGCACGCTGTCCCTGCGGGCGCTCGTCCACAACGACCGCTCGGTCCTCGCCGTGGAAGTGACGCCGAGCAAAGGTGAGCGTGACTTCCGCTGGGTGTTCCACCCGGCGGACGCGATCAGTCCGCGGGCCGCTTTCAAGCCGCTGCCGGACGGCTACCGCGGCAACCCGCCCGCCGAGGTCACCGACCACGACGGCGTGACCGCCGCCGTGCAGCCACTGCTGGCCGGCGGGCAGCACGTCACCGCGTGGCGGGAGCGGACCAGGGGCCGGACGCGGACGCTGTACGCGCATGTCGCGCACTCCTATCCGCGGACCACGGCCCTTGGCCGGGCCCTCGCGGCGGTCCGTGCCGCGGACCGACTGCCCTACTCCGCCCTGGCCGCGCCCCACCGCGCATGGTGGCACGCCTACTACCGCAAGAGCTTCCTGTCCGTCCCCGACGCCCGTATCCAGCGCTTCTACTGGATCCAGCTCTACAAGACCGCCGCCGCCGCCCGCCGCGACGCCCCGGTGATGGCGACATGCGGCCCTTGGCTGGAACCGACGCCGTGGCCCAACACCTGGTGGAACCTCAACGCGCAGCTGGAGTACTGGCTGGTCCACGGCTCCAACCACCTCGAACTCGACGCGATCACGCGGGTGTTGAGCGAGTACCGGAGCAACCTCGCCAAGGAGGTGCCGACCCCGTACCGCGCCGACTCTCTCGGCATCCCCCGCACCACCGATCCCAGCCTCGTCAACGGCGCGGCCAGCGCCCTGATGGGGTACGGCGTCGGCATCCCCGGCCAGGATCCGCCGACCCCCGAAGTCGGCAATCTGACTTGGGCGTTGCACAACGTCTGGCTCAGCTACCGGCACACGATGGACAAGTCGATCCTCCGTGACGTCCTGTTCCCGCTGCTGCGCGGGGCGATCAACTACTACCTGCACTTCCTGGAACCCGGCCCGGACGGCAGACTGCACCTGCCCGCCACCTTCTCCCCCGAGTACGGCGGCAACTCACGCGACTGCAACTACGACCTGATGCTCCTGACCTGGGGCTGCCGCACCCTCCTCGAATCCGCCGAACTCCTCGACATCGACGACGCGCTGGCACCCCGCTGGCGTGAGGTGCTGAGGAAGCGAGCGCCGTACCCGACGGACGCGAACGGGTTCATGATCGGCGCGGACATCCCCTTCGCGAAGTCCCATCGCCACTACTCCCACCTCCTCGCGGTCTACCCGCTGTACGAGGTGACCGGCGACTCCCCCGAAGAACGCGCCCTCATCGAGAAGTCGTTGGCGCACTGGGTGGGCTTCGAGGGCGCCCTCCAGGGCTACACCTTCACGGGCGCCGCCTCGATCTCCGCGCTGCTCGGCAGGGGCGAGGACGCGTTGCGGTACCTCGGCGAGCTCATGACCCGCTTCATCAAGCCCAACACCATGTACCAGGAGTCGGGGCCGGTCATCGAGACACCTCTCTCCGCCGCCCAGTCACTGCACGACATGGTGTGCCAGTCGTGGGGCGGCATCATCAGGGTGTTCCCCGCCCTGCCCGCCGCCTGGGGTGACCTGGCGGTGCACGACTTCCGTACGCAGGGCGCCTTCCTGCTCAGCGCGCGCCGCCAGGGTGGCACCACGCGCTGGGTGCGACTCGTCAGCGAGGCGGGCGCCCCCTGCGTGGTGCGGCACGGGATCGTGGGGCCGATCGACGTACGGGACGGGCGGGGCCGCCCCCTCCGGTACTCCGCCGTCGGCGACGGCGCGATCCAAGTCCCCCTGCGCAAGGGCGATTCGGCGCTGATCACCACCGCGGGCGACCGACCCGACCTGACCCTCAGGCCCGTACGCCCGAACGGGGACGCGCCCCGCTGGGGGCTGCCCGGCATCTGAGCCGCGAGGGGGGGGCGGGATCTCAGCCAGTTCACTCACCTGAACCGGGCAGTGAGCCCCTCCCCCCAAAGGTCCACACCAATAAAGGCTGTACTAGCCCTTTCGCCCTCCAGTGCGCCGTGGCATGCTCACCGCTCAGCGCACATCTGAACGTCGTTCATATCCATGAAAGACCATGGGAAGGGCGAACGGGCATGAGAGACGCACACGCGGCCGTCAACGGCCATCAAAATGTCATGAGCATGACCAGGCGTGCGGCACTGGGAAGTGCCATCGCCATAGCAGCCGGTGCCGGTACCGCGGCGGCAGCCGGCTCGGGAACGCGGCCGACCGGTACCCCGCTCCTCTGGCGGGAGTTCACGCGCACGCCCTTCACCCACCCGCAGATCCCGTACATCGGACGGGCAGGTTGCCGCGGCGGGGCGGTCCCCCTCCCCCGGCGCCCCGCTGTCGCCGACGTACGCGATTTCGGCGCCGTGGCGGACGGCACGACCGACTCCGCCCCCGCGATCAACCGTGCCATCGCCGCTGCCGGCAGGGCCGGCGGTGGCACGGTCACCATCCCGCCCGGCACGTTCCGGATCGACGACGTGATCCGCCTGGACCGCTCGAACGTGATCCTCAAGGGGGCGGGCAGCAGCCGTACGACGCTGTACGCGACGAAGAACCTCACCGAGCTGATCGGGACGTACGGATCCCGCTACGGCGGCGACAAGTCGGGCTGGTCATGGGCGGGAGGCCTGATCTGGCTGGCCCCCAAAGCCCGTTGGGCCTCCCTCGTCGCCGCGATCAGGGCGAAGGCGTGGCCCTTCGAGGGATGGACGGGCAACAGACGCGACGAGTGGCGCCCGCTCACCAGGGTCGCTCCGGCCCGGCGGGGCTCCTGGACGATCACGGTGACGGACCCGTCGCCGCTGCGCCCCGGCGCCCTGGTGCTCCTCCGGCTGGCCGACGACGCGGACCACACACTCCTCGAGCACATGTGCGGCGGCGGCCCGGGGCCGGAGGCCTACTTCTGGGACGACAAGACGAAACTGACGTCGTACGTCCCCTACGAGTGGCCCGTGCGGATCGCCCGAGTGCGGGGCCGGAAGGTCACCCTCGAACGCCCGCTCCCGCTCGACGTACGCCCGGAATGGAACCCGCAACTCACCACGCATGTACCGGAGTTGACCGGATCAGGCGTTGAGGGGCTGACGCTGGAGGCGGCGGAGACCCCACAGCAGCCGCATCTGCTGGACAAGGGCCACAACGGGGTCGTGCTCCAGTGCGCGTACGACTGCTGGGTGGACGACGTGACGGTCCGCCATGTCGACAACGGCTTCGGCCTCGTGTCCGCCTCCGCGTGCACCCTACGACGGACACGTGTCACCGGCCGCGGTACCCATCACCCCTACTTCTGCCGCGAGGGGTCGCACGACAACCTCATCGAGGACTTCACGATCGAGGAGCGCACCGGCCCCGCCCCCTCGAACACCCAACTGCACGGCATCAACGTCGAGGGACTCTCCTCGTACAACGTCTGGTCCCGCGGCGACATGCGCATGGGCACCTTCGACAGCCACCGCGGCCTGCCCTTCGCCAACGTCCGCACCGACATCACCCTGAACAACAACGGCCGCCACGGCGGTGACGCGAGCGCCGGTCCTCTGTTCGGCGCCCGCTTCACCCACTGGAACATCCGCGTCACCAACGCCCGCGCGGGACTGGTCAGGATCGACGGCCTGGCACCGTACTCCGCCACCGTCGGCATCGACGAGGTCAGGGAGTTCGACCAGATCGACGTCCCCGACTTCACGGGTGACCTGCATACGCGCCTGGAACTGTACGGCAGCCCGCACGCGGTACGACCGCGCAACCTGCACGCGGCGCAGCGCGCGCTGTAGCACGCGAATCACCGCCCCGCACGTTCACCTACCTGAACGGAGTGGATCGATGAGCGCACTCTCGACAGTGTCACGCCTGGGCGTCCTCCTGGTGGCCTTCGCCGCGTTCGCCGTCGGCGCCGCCGTCCCCACCGCCTCGGCGCGAATGACGGCAGGGACCATGCCCAAGGTCCCGCACACCGCCGTACTGGACGGCGCCCGTCTCCATCAGACCAAGCTCCGCCTGGATCGCGGTGACCGCCAACTGCGGCGAGCTGTGCAGGCGTTGACGTCCCGCGCCGACAAGTGGCTGGGCCAGGGCCCCTGGACGGTCGTCGACAAGCCACGGCCCGCGCCCGGTGGTGACCGCCACGACTACCTCAGCCAGGCTCCGTACTGGTGGCCCTCCAAGCCCCCGACCGCCGACAACCCCTGGGGCTGCCCGTACGTGCAACGCGACGGCGAGCGCAACCCCGAGGTCGACTCCGGCACCGACCGCCGGGACGTCGAGAAGACCTTCGACGCCGCGTACGACCTCTCCCTCGCCTGGTACTACACCGGCGAGAAGCGGTACGCCGAGAAGGCCGGGCAGGTACTGCGCACCTGGTTCCTCGATCCGGCCACGAGGATGAACCCGAACCTGAACCACGCGCAGTTCATCCCCTGCAGGTTCGACGGTCGCGCCATCGGCATCATCGACTTCTCGCAGTCCTTCACCAGCGTCCTCGACGCGCTCGCCCTGCTGGACACCGGCGCCCCGGGCTGGACCAGGACGGACCGCACCGGTATGGCGAAGTGGAACAGCGACTTCCTCGGCTGGCTCAGGAACAGCGACTTCGGCAAGGAGGAGGCCGCCGCGACCAACAACCACGGCACTTTCTACGACATGCAGCTCGCCGCACTCGCCTACGCGACCGGAGACAAGGACCTGGCCCGTCGCACGGTCCTGAGCGTCCGGAGCACGCGCATCGCGGCGCAGATCGCGTCCGACGGCCGCCAGCCGCAGGAGCTGACGCGGACCAGGAGCTGGCACTACTCGACCTTCGCCCTGGTCGCCCACACCCGGCTCGCGGCCGTCGGCCGGCACGTCGGCGTGAATCTGTGGGCGTACCGGGGCCCGGACGGACAGAGCCTGTTCAAGGCCGTGGACTACCTGTTGCCCGCCGCGACAGGATCCGTCGCCTGGCCGCACCAGGAGCTCGGATTCCTCCGGTACGCGGCGACCGACGTGGTCCACGCGGCCGCCGACGCCGGGGATGCGCGTGCGCGACGGGCGGTCCCGTTGCTGGAGGAGCCGCCGGGCGGCGACCTGTGGGCTCTGCGTCCGGCGGTGGAACAACTGGACTCCATCGCGGGCTGATCAGCGCCGGTGCCTGCCCTGGTCCGAGGGCATCCCGCGCAAGCCGTGCGCCGACCGCGTACCTGGCCGTGTGTCGACCGAGCGCCGGCCGTCAGACCGTGGACAGGTCGATCGCCCGGTCGACATCGCGTGGCCGCAGCACGCGCAGGACGCCTTCGAGCAGGTAGTAGTCGGCATACGGAAGGGAGATCTCGATCCCGTCCTCGTTCGGCCGGTTGCGCGTGCAGCGGGCCACTACCGCCTCCGCGCGGGCGGAGTTCCTCGTCAGGCAGGTCTCCGCCAGCGCGGTGAGCAGTCGTAGCGCCACCTCACGGTACGAGCGCCGCCCGGTGGCCGCGGACAGGTCGCGACGTCCGCAGGCCGTGATCGCGCCGGCCGACGCGTCCTTGACGTCGTGGGGCTGGTGCGGCGCACGGTAGTCCCACACGGGGACGTGGTCCGGGGTGAGGGCCCGCACCGCGAAGTCCGCGAGTCTGCGTGCGGTGGCCAGGAACTCGCCGTTCCCGGTCCGCCGGTACATGGTGGTGAATCCGTACAGTCCCCACGCCTGCCCACGCGACCAGCACGACGTGGGGCTGTAGCCCTGCACGGTGTTGGGGCCGATCGGCGCGCCGCTGTCCGGGTCGAAGTCGAACACGTGCGGGGTCGATCCGTCCGGGCGCGGGAACACCCGTTGCGTCGTCTTCGTGTGCTCCACCGCGATGTCCAGGTACTTCGCGTCGCCGGTCTGCCGGCTCGCGAACGCGAGCAGGTCGAGGTTCATCATCGTGTCGATGATGACCCGGCCCTCGTTCCTCTGATCGGTCAGCGCTCCCCACGCGCGGATGAAACGCCCGCGCGGGTTGTACCGCTGGATCAGGGAGTCGGCGGCCCGTAAGGCGCCCGCCCGCCATACGCCGTCGCCCGTGAGCCGCCAGGCGGTGACCCACGACGGGTAGAAGAGGAAGCCGAGGTCGTGCGTGCCCGTGTCGTACTGACGAGGGGCAAGCTTCTCCGCCGACGACAGTGCCCATGAGCGAAACGCGTCGTCCCTGGTGTGCAGCCACGCCATCCACAGCGTTCCGCCCATGGGGCCGCTCCAGACCCCAGCGGTGAATGGCCTTGAGCCGGGCACCGTACGACGCGAGGAAGACCGCCTCGTGACGCTCGGGGATGGCGCCGAGCTCATGCCCACCCTCGGCGTCGGCGATCGGCGTCGGTGGAGGTCTCAGAATGTCGCCTGGATGATCCCTACGGTGCGCACCAGGTGCGGCTCGGAACGGTCGGCGCGGTGGGCGACGGCCAGCTCCACGCCGGCGTCGGCCCCGGCCAGCGGTAGGTAGGCGACGCCGTCGAGCGCCAACGCGGTCACGGGCTCGGGCACGACTGCGACGCCGAGGCCGCCGGCCACGAGCGTGACCAGCGTCGAGGTCTCGCCGACCTCGTGGCGGATGTGCGGCTCGACGCCGGCGTCGCGCAGAAGGCCCAGCACGACGTCGTACATCACCGACCGGCGGTCGGCGGAGTGCACGATCAGGTCGGTACCGGCGAGGTCCGCGGCGCGCAGCCGTGACCGGCGGGCGAGGGGGTGGTCGACCGGTACGGCGACGACGAGCCGGTCTCGGCGCAGGGTGCGCACGGTGAGGGAGAGGTCGGCCACCGGAGGACGCAGCAGCGCGACGTCGATCGCGCCGGTGCGCAGCGCCTCGACCTGGTCGGGCGCGAGCATCTCGCCGCGGAAGGAGAAGTCGACGCCGGGAAGCTCCTTCGAGAGCCGCCGCGAGAGCGCGGGCAGGAGGCTGTACGTCGCCGAGCCCACGCATCCGATCACGAGGTGGCCCACCGCGCCGGCCGCGACGCGCCGGGCGTGGTGGGTGGCCTCGTCGACGTCGGCGAGGATCGCACGCGCCCGATCGAGGTAGGCCCGGCCGGCCTCGGTGAGATCGACACGGCGTGTGGTGCGGTGCAGCAGCTCGACGCCGAGCTCGGCCTCGAGCTGGCGGATCTGCTGGGAGAGCGGCGGCTGGGCCATGTGGAGCCGCTCGGCGGCGCGACCGAAGTGGCGCTCCTCGGCCACCGCCACGAAGTACCGAAGATGACGCAGATCCATATGTCATCCATATCAATCGGCTCGGATATACGTACTTCAGAATATCGTGGCCCGGGACTAGCGTCGCCGCCATGAGTGCTTTCCTCTACGCCGCGACGCGGACGCCGTTCGGCCGCTTCAACGGCGCGCTGGCCGGCGTCCGCCCTGACGACCTCGCTGCCGCCGCTATCACCTCGACGCTCGCCAAGGTGCCGGGCCTCGACCACGCCGCGATCGACGACGTGGTGTGGGGCAACGCCAACGGCGCCGGCGAGGAGAACCGCAACGTCGGCCGCATGGCGGCGCTGCTCGCCGGGCTTCCGGTGAGCGTGCCCGGCACCACGGTCAACCGGCTGTGCGGCTCGAGCCTCGACGCGGCGATGATGGCCGGCCGGATGATCGAGTCCGGCGACGCCGAGGTGGTGTTGACCGGCGGCGTGGAGTCGATGACGCGGGCGCCGTGGGTGCTGCCCAAGTCGGCGAAACCGTTCCCGGTCGGCGACGTCACCGCGGTCTCGACCACGCTCGGCTGGCGGCTGGTCAACCCGCGGATGCCGAAGGAGTGGACGGTCAGTCTCGGTGAGGCCAACGAGCAGCTCCAGGAGCGCTTCGGGATCTCCCGCGAGCGGCAGGACGAGTTCGCCGCCCGCTCCCACCGGCTCGCCCACGAGGCGTGGGAGTCGGGCTTCTACGAGGACCTGGTGGTGCCGGTCGAAGGCGTCGACCTGACCCGCGACGAGGGCATCCGAGCCGGATCCACACCGGAGGTGCTGGCCGGGCTCAAGCCGGTCTTCCGTACGGCGGAGCAGGGCGGCACCATCACGGCGGGCAACGCCAGCCCGCTCAACGACGGTGCCTCCGCGGTGCTGCTGGGCAGCGAGAAGGCCGCGGCCACGATCGGGGCCGACCCGATCGCCCGCATCGCCGGCCGCGGCGTGATGGCGCTGGAGCCGCAGGCCTTCGGCTACGCCCCGGTCGAGGCCGCGGGCCGTGCGCTGGTCCGGGCCGGGATCGGCTGGGACCAGGTGGGCGCGGTCGAGCTCAACGAGGCCTTCGCCGTGCAGTCACTCGCCTGCCTCGACGCGTGGAAGGTCGACCCCGGCATCGTCAACCAGAAGGGCGGCGCCATCGCGATCGGGCACCCGCTGGGCGCCTCGGGCGGTCGCATCCTCGCCACGCTGGCCAAGGTGCTGCGCGAGACGAGGCAGCGCTACGGCGTCGCCGCGATCTGCATCGGGGTCGGGCAGGGGCTGGCCGTCGTACTCGAGAACTGCGACGTGACGGGGGCGGCCGAGTGAGCCGGGCCGAGATCGTCGAAAGCGCCGATGCGGCCGTCGCAGGCATCGAGGACGGGTCCACCGTCCTCGTAGGCGGCTTCGGCCTGGCCGGGATGCCGTTCGATCTGATCGACGCGCTCATCCGGCAGGGTGCGAAGGACCTCACGATCGTGTCCAACAACGCCGGCAACGGCGACGTCGGGCTGGCCGCGCTGCTGGCCGCCGGCCGGGTGCGCAAGGTGCTCTGCTCCTTTCCGCGCCAGGCCGACTCCTGGGTCTTCGACGGCCTCTACCGCGCGGGAAAGGTCGAGCTGGAGGTGGTGCCGCAGGGCAACCTCGCCGAGCGGATGCGCGCGGCCGGTGCCGGCATCGGCGCGTTCTACTGCCCGACCGCGGTCGGCACGCCGCTGGCCGAGGGCAAGGAGGAGCGTGAGATCGACGGTCGGAAGTACCTGCTGGAGTACCCCATCAAGGGCGACTACGCACTGATCGGCGCGCACGTCGCGGATGCGCTGGGCAACCTCGTCTATCGAAAGACCGCCCGCAACTTCGGCCCCGTCATGGCCACGGCCGCGACCACGACCATCGTCCAGGTCGGCGAGGTCGTCGAGCACGGGATGCTCGACCCCGAGGCCATCGTCACCCCGTCCATCTACGTCGACCGGGTCGTCCAGGTGAAGGCCCGTCACTACACCGTGCAGGGGGCACGATGACCACCACGTCAAGCGGTCAGGCGTACGCCGGGGCGCCGAGGAGTGCTGACCGCCGGCTCTCGATGGACGAGCTGGCCGCCGTCATCGCCCGCGACATCCCGGCCGGTGCCTTCGTCAACCTCGGTATCGGGCAGCCCACCAAGATCGCCGACCACCTGCCGGCCGGCTCCGGAGTGGTGCTGCACACCGAGAACGGCATGCTCAACATGGGTCCGAAGGCCGAGGGCGACGCGGTCGACCCCGACCTGACCAACGCCGGCAAGGTCCCGGTGACCGAACTGCCGGGGGCGGCGTACTTCCACCACGCCGACTCCTTCGCGATGATGCGCGGCGGGCACCTCGATGTCTGCGTCCTCGGGGCGTACCAGGTCGCCTTCGACGGCGACCTCGCCAACTGGCACACCGGTAAGCCCGACGACATCCCTGCCGTCGGCGGTGCCATGGACCTCGCCATCGGCGCCAGGGACGTCTACGTGATGATGACGCTCTTCACCCGCTCCGGTGAGCCGAAGCTCGTGCCGCGGTGCACCTACCCGCTCACCGGCGTCGGCTGCGTCAGCCGCGTCTACACGGACTGCGGCGTCTTCGACGTCGGCCCCGACGGCGTACGGATCCGGGAAACGTACGGCGTCAGCGCCCACGAGCTCGCGGAGGCACTCGGCATCACGCTGTCCTAGCTCGGCGAAGGGCGATGTCAGCGCTGCAGCCATGCACTGACGTGGCGTGCATGCTCGCCACACTCGCCACACATCTGCGCAGGCCAGATCCATCGGAGTCCGACGTGAACCCCTACCGTCCTGCGACATGACGACTGCAACAACCAAGCGGCGCGCCTCGATCATCCACGGTGACGGTGCGACTCCTGAAGATCACTGGTTCGGCCGGCTCGCCGAGCAACTCGACACGGACGGCATCCGGACCATGATCGCGGCTCTTCCGAACCCGCAGGACCCGGACCCCGCGCGGTGGCCGGCCGACGTACACGCCTCGTTGGGATCCCCTGACGAGAACCCGATCGTCGTCGCGCACGGTCTGGGCTGTCTGACCGTGCTGCGGTGTCTGCGCTCACTTCCGGGACCTGGCAACTTGGCACCCTCGTGCTGGTCTCCGGATTCGTCGACCCCCTGGCTGCCCTCCCGGAACTGAACACCTACATCGGAGACGGCTGTGACGTGGAGGGCTCAGCGACCACATCGGTCGACTCACGATCCTCAGGTTCGACGCGGACCCGTTCGTTCCGCCCGGTCACACCGACCGTCTTGCCACCCTGCTCGGATTCTCCGCGGAGGTGGTTCCCGGAACCGGTCACTTCCTCGCTTCCGACGGCGTCACTTCGCCGCGCCAGGTCCTTGAAGCCATCACGTCGTAAGGGACGGAGCTCATCCGAGCTCATTCCTCCCACCACGGCTCCACGCCCGCCACGGCGACGAACTCGTGGAAGTCCATGTTGCCGATCTCCAGGTTGCACGCCAACGATCCGACCACGCCGCACGGTAGGAGGGTGGAGTGCCCCGGGGTGTCGTACAGGTCGACGACGGTCAGCGGTCGGCCGGGGTCGGCCCAGGTCCTGGCATCGGCGAGCGCGACCAGCGTGGTGTGGTCCCCGGGTGGGACCAGCGCGGGGACCTGGCCCGGCCCGAGGTCCTCGAAGGTTCGGTCGTCGACGACCAGCGCCTCCAACGGGAAGTGCTCGACATCGATCTCATCCAGGTCCAGGTGCGTGCCGAGCCGGCCGTTCTCGTCGGTGCCGCCGAGTTCGTCGAGCAGCGCGCGCCAGCCTTGCTCATCGTCGAAGGAGGTGCGGACGAGCAGGGTCTGGGTGGTGGAGGGCAGCGCCGGGAAGGACCGGCGCGGGGTCAACGTCGGTGCGGGGAAGGCCGGTTGGCCGCCGTCGCCCTCGTACATGCCATAGCTGTCCATGCCGCGCACCAGGTCGTCGAAGGCGAGCGCGCCGCCCAGCAGAGCGGCGAGAATCCCGCCGAGCCGGGCCGACGGGACCCGGACGCCGCGCCCTGGTATCGCCGCCAGGTCCACCAGCAACGGCCCGTCCCCGCCGTACACCACAGGGATGTCCGCCAGGACGACGACCGGCGGTACGAGGCCGTCGCCCGGGACGAGTGCCGGTACGTTGCCGCCGAGCAGGTTGTCCCATCCGCCTGCTTCGACCAGGCGGAGCCGCACGCCGCTGCCCCCGAGGGCGAGCACGTCGCCTTCCCGTCTGCCTCCGATCTCGTCGAGCAACCCGCCCCACAAGGCCTTGTCGTCCTCGTAGCACGTGCAGATCAACAGCACTTCACCAGGCGCGGGCTGGGGAAGCTCGGGAAAGGACATGACGCTCCTTCGAACGGGCGGCGCGGGGACCAGGACACTAGCCCACCAGTGCCGAGGCCGGAGCACGACTTCGGTTCCACCCCAGCAGGCCGGGGCGGAACCGCGTGCCCGGTCGCGTCGGCCGTACGGCACGGCGTGCGCGGGCCGGTGGAGCGCGGTCGACCGCCTTCGCCACGTCGGCGGTCAACCACCTCCGCCGCGCTACGGGCGCATGCTTCCGAAGCGGCGGCGCGGTTCCGGGGCGCACAGCAGCCAGACGGCGAGCACGGTGGCAAGAACGGCGGCCCAGAGCATGTGGGCATCGTCCCAGCGCGGGTCGCTCGGCGGTACGAACAGCGCGAAGCGGGGTGGAAGGAGAGCTCCGGCCGTGATCGGCAGCACCAGTACGGCGCCCGCCACGGCCGGCCCCGCCACCCGTATCGCGCTGAACCGCACCGACCCCGCGGCCAGAGCGAGCGCCAGCGCGGACAGTGCGCCGGCCTCGACCGTCACCGCCCCCGACGGCAGTGCGGCCCATTGCTCGGGGTCGGCGCCCGCCCATAGGACGGCCAGCACCGCCGCCCACCATGCCGCGGCCGCCGGCAACACGGCGGCCGCACGCAACGCCTGTCGCAGCGGACGCGGCACGGGAGGGACGCCGGTGGTGTGCCGGGCCGGGTCGTCCAGGACGAACCCCATCCCGACCGCCCCGCACAACGCGGCCACCCGCACCAGGTTGACGAGCACCTCCGCCGGGAGGTCCATCGAGAAGAGCACCGGTACGGCGGCGATGGCCAGCCCGAGTCCCCAGCCGGCGGCGAACAGGGTCCACGGCAGCGACCGCACCGTGGGCCGCACCAGGGCCGCCACCACCAGGAGCCGTCGCCTCACGCGCACTGATACTCCCGGTCGTCGGCGGTCTCGGCCGGGGCGGTGACGCCGAGCAGGGTCGCCGCGCGGTCGGTGGTCGTACCGGAGGCGGAGAGCTCCGCCCAGGACGCCTCCACCCTGCGGTCCACCTCCCCCTGGGGCTCGGCGAACAGCTTCTGGACAACGGCGAGTTCACGGCCTCGCAGGGCGATCGCCGTCACCGGAGCCTGAATCACCCCGGGGCTGTTGAAGTTGTCCCCGGTCCTGTCGAACATGGCCTGGCCGTCCCGGGTCGCGCGGACCGCCAGCCAGACCATCAGGACGCCCCGCGCGTCACAGTGCGCGCCCCCGTAGCGCTCGTGCCCCACGACCAGGCCCCGGGCGACGCTCGCGGCGAACTCCAGTTCCCGTTCACCACCCCACGCCGTGGTCGCCGTCAACTCGCCGGGTGCGGCGGGCGAGATCTCCGTGTTGCCCGACGGTCCGTCGAGCGCGGCGACCTTCTGCCGTACGGTCAGTGCCCGCGTCGTCTCCGGATCGCCGGCCAGCGACCGCACCTTGTCCGTCACCCGGGCCCACTCGTCGATCCAGGGCGTGAACTCGGGGAAGGCACAGTACGTCGTCGCCCCGCGTCGCTCGCAGCTCTGCACCGCCGCCGGGTCACGGGTCGCCACCTCTCGCGCCTCGCGCACCGCGTCCGACGGCGCCATGCCCTGGAGGACCACGGCGGTCACGACCGCGCCGAGCGCCCCCAGGGTGGTGGCTCGTACGGCCCGCGTCCGGCCGCCGCTCAACAGCACCGCCCCTGCCGCCACCAGCGCCGCGAGCGCCAGCAGGTACAGCGCGTGCCATGCCGCGGGCCGCCCCAGCAGCTCGGACGGCATCGGCCGGGCGCCCTCGTCGAACAGTACGGGGGCCATCCCGCGCAGCCAGGCCGCGCTCTGCGAGTCGGCGACGAAGACCATGGTGACCGCCAGGAAGGCGACCACGGCCAGCGGTGCCACGAACGCCGACCGCGCGACCCGGCCGAGCAGCACGCCCACGGCCGCGGGCAGGAGGACCAGCAGTGGCCCGGTCGCCAGCTCGGACACCGAACCGTGGCCCACCGCCCCGGGCTTCAGCGCCGCCGCCGTGAACTGCCCGACCACGATCAACGCCCCCACCAGCACCGCCGGCAGCACCGACAGCAGATGCGCGACCGTGCGCCGCCACGGCGGCAGGACCAGCACCCCCAAATACGCGTCCGTGCCCCGCCGGTGTGAGCGCAGCACCGCCAGGTTCACGGCGACCATCACCGCCAGACCCAGCAGCAGTTGTCCCGTCTGTGTCTCGCGGTCGATGTCCTGCAGGACCGGATAGGCGTCTTCCGACTCGCTGCTCGGCCACAGCACGAGCGTCAGGTACGCCACCAGGGCGACCAGCACCAGGGGGTGCAGCAGCAGGCGCCGCGCCTCCACGCGGGCCAGTGCGAGCACCGCCCGCCGACCGCCCTGTACCCGCACCGGCCTCGGCTTCGGTTTCGGCGTGGCGACCTGGGTCCCGGTCATGGCCGTCATGCCGCCACCTCCGCCACCGGGTCGCCGCCGAGCGCCAGCAGATAGCCGTCCTCGAGCGTGGGTTCGACCAGCCGGGCACCCGCGGGCGGGTCCCCGACGTTGCGGAACTCCCCCGTCCCGGTGCGCCAGCCGGCTCTGGCGCCCGGCTGCCGCTCCCCGCTGTTCCACACCCGGCCGGCGGCCACCGCCGTCAGCTCCGCCGCCGTGCCGTCGAACCGCACCCGGCCCTTGTCCATCACCACCACCCGGTGACACAGCATCGCCACGTCCTCCGTCTGATGGGTGGACAGCAGCACCGTCCGGCCCTCGCCGGCCTCCGCGATCAACTCCCGGAACCGCATGCGCTGTTCCGGGTCCAGCCCAACCGTGGGCTCGTCCAGGACCAGGAACCCCGGGTCGCCGACCAGTGCCGCCGCCAACGCCACTCGCTGGCGCATACCGCCGGAGAGTCTCCGGATCCGCTTGCCCCGCACATCCGCGAGACCGACCGCGTCCAGGACCCGGCGGGCCTCGGCGTGCCGGGCCTGCCGGTCCGTCAACTCCTTGAGGATCGCCACGTAGTCGATGAACTCGAAGGCGGTGAAATCCGGATGGAATCCGGGGTTTTGCGGCAGATAGCCCAGAGCCCTTCGTACGTCCTGCCGTCCGCTCACGGTGCTCGGATCGTGCCCGAGGACGGTGAACGCGCCGTTGTCCGGGGGCGTCGCCGTCGCCAGGATCCGCAGCAGCGTCGTCTTGCCCGCGCCGTTCGGCCCGAGCAGGCCCGTGACACCTTCGGCGAGCCGCAGCGTCACCTCGTCCACCGCCCTGGTGCCGCGATAGCTCAGGGTCAGCCCGGCAGCCGAGACCGTGGGTCGTGTCATGACAGCCTCCTGGCTGCGAATCGAAGGGATCGGAAGGAAGGACCGGGAGGACGACCGCTGTCGAAGCGGTCTCGTGCCGCGACCAGCAGCACCGTCGCCACCACCGCGACCGCCGCCGCCGCGCCCTGCCCCTCGGCGGTGAAGGGCAGCGGAGTACCGGACGCCATCAGACGGCTCAGCACCACCAGTGCGGTCCAGCCGACAGCGACCGATGCCGGCGCGAGTACGGGCCCCAGCCGGGGCGTCAACGCGACACCCGTCGAGGTCAGCGCGAGCGCCGGCAGCAGCCAGCCGAGCGCGGCCAGGCCGAACGACGGCAGCGCCAGGCTGGCGAGCCCGCTCAGGGCTGTCGTCGTCGACAGCACGGCGACCGTCCGCACCATCAGCAGGCGGAAGGTGTGCATCGGCGCGATCACGGCCATCTCGTACGTCGGGTCGAGCCCCGGTCCGAACGACACCGCCACCCCGACCAGTGGCAGCAGCGGCGCCGTGGCCAGGAGCATCAGCGGAGACGCGACCAGCCCCACGCCGACCGCGAGCAGCAGGGTGAGCGCCACGGCGCCCAGCCAGGAGCGGCGCAGCACCGGAGTCGCCGCGAGCAGCCGCGCGGTGTGGTCGGCGACCCCCACCCGGATCAGGAGCGACTCGGCGGGGCCGGGCCTCGGGGCGTCCAGTTCGGCGTCCAGGCGGGCCCAGCCCGCGTTGATCTCGGCGGGCGGGACATGGGCCGAGAGCGCGGCCCGGCAGTCGGCGCAGGCCGCGAGATGCGTTTCGACGGACCACAGCCGGGGAGCCGCCAGCGCTCCGTCGGCGTACTCCCGCAGGTCCCCGTCATCGGCGTGCCAACTCATGTCAGCCCTTCCCGCAGTTGCTTCCGGGCGCGCATGGCCCGGGTCTTGACCGTGCCCGGTGGAATGCCCAGCAGGACCGCCGCCTCGCGTGTCGTCAGGCCGTCGATGACCGTGGCCTGCAGCACCGCCCGCAGCTCCGGCGAGAGCCCGGCCAGCGAACCCGCGAGGTCGCCGTGCTGCACCCGGGCCAGCACCTGCTCCTCGGCCGACGCCTCGTCGCGCTGCCGCAGCCGGGCGAGCGCCTGGCGAAGTCGGCCACGGGCTCCGTCGCCCCGCAGCCCGTCCACCAGGCGGCGCGATCCGATCCGCCACAGCCAGCCCGCCACGTCACCTTCGCGCCGATAGCGGGCGGCTCCCCGCCACACGTCGAGAAAGGTCTCCTGGACGACGTCGTCGACCAGCACCGGATCGGCACACCGCCCGCGCAGCCGCAGCACGAGCCACGGTGCGTACCGGCGGTACAGCTCTTCGAACGCTCGACGGTCCCCGTCCGCGACCGCCCGCAACAGCTCGGCGTCGCCCGGACTCCCCCGTTTCATTTCACTCACACACCCTCATCGGACGAGACGTCCCCAACGGTTCACACAGCGCCGGTCGCGTCTGCCCCTGCGTGCTCGAGCCGTCGCGGGGCCCCAGGCGGTCAGTCCCGCGTGCTGTCCTGAAGGACAGAGCCGGCGCAGACGCCATCCGCTTGTCGATCGTGGGGCCGCCCGCTTCTCAGAGTGCCGCATCACGGCTCGTGCTGAGCGTCGAGGTCTACTCGGCGTCGAGCTGGTGGTCGGCCCAGACGTAGCTGTCGGGGAGCAAGTCGGTGACGAGGACGGTCCGGACGCGGTCGTCTTCACCGACGATGACCTTGAGGGCGGGGAAGTAGTCGAGAAGGACCTGACGGCACCGGCCGCACGGGGGGACAACGCCCCGGTCGCGGTCGCCCACCGCGACGATCGTGTCCAGCTCGTAGGTGCCCTGGGCGGCTGCCGCGCCGATGAGGACCAGCTCGGCGCACGGGCCTCCGGTGAAGTGGTAGGCGTTCACCGCCGTGACGATCCGGCCGTCCTTGGCGCGGGCCGCGGCCGCCATGGTGTGGTTGTCGCCCCGGCAGCGAGTGCGAGCGACGTCGGCCGCGGCCCGGATGAGTTCGTGGTCGACGTGAATCATGATGCTTCCGCTCTCATCCCGCCGCGGCAGAGGGACTCGGCTCTCCCCCTCCCGACAAGCGACTCGGCTGCTCCTCGACGTACGGCAAGCCCTGGCCCGTAGCTACCAGATCCAGGGTCGGGTTCTCAAGCACAGGTGGAACCGGCGTAGCCCGCAGACCTGCGGCGAGACCCGCCTCGCCACAGGTCTCGCCACGATAGCTTCGAACTCATATCCCACAGGGGCCTCATACGACGATGATGGTGCCATGGAGCGGGGTGAGCCAAGACCGAACAGGAACCGCAGAAGAGCGAAGGCGGGAACGTCACATTTGATCGCACGACCTCGCGTCATCGTCGGTGAACGCCTCGGGATCGAGCGGGTCGGCGCACTCGGCCACCCAGGTGGTGACGAAGGACGCTCCGCCGCCGGTCAGGAAGACGGCGAGATCGTCGGCGGCCTGCGCATCGAGCCGGTCACCGCAGAGCTGCCGCATTGCCCTGCCGGTCAACCGGCAGGAGCAGAGTGATCAGCCCGCGGTAGAGGGCGAACGCGCAGGACCCGGTCAGGAGGGCGCGGTAGAAGACCCAGTGTTCGGCGAAGAGCCGGGCCACCGCCAGCGCCCGTTCACGTCCGCTCGCCCCCTCCGTCGTCCGCGAGGTGGCAGCAGTTCCCGCCTGGCGAGGCCGAGGCCGGCCTCCAGCAGTAGCGTGTCCCGATCGCCGAAGTGCTGGTAGACGACCCGCCGGCTCACGTCCGCGGCCTCGGCGATGTCGGATCGGGCATCGCGATCCACACCGGGATGGAGCACAGGTGTCAGTACCGTCATCCGATGCGGAACTCGGCGAGCTGGAGGCGGTACTTGGCGGACTCGTCGGAGGCGGGCTTGCCGAGTTTCGTGACTTTCAGCCGCAGGTATCGGCCGGTGGCGGAGCTGAGGGCGTAGGTCTGGGCGGCTCCGTTGGGGTTCGGTTCGCCGGTGACGGTGCGGGCGGTGGTGTACGAGGTGGCGCCGTCGGCCCGGGTCTGGAGGGTGAAGTCGACGGGGAAGCCCGCCGTCCCGCCGCCGGCTCCCTGGGTGTCGGTCCGGGGGTGGAGGGCGACGGAGCCGATGGCACGGTCGGCGCCGAGGTCGAGCTCGATCCACACGGGCGTGCCGCCGACGTCGGCGGAGGGGAAGTCGATGCTGGTGAAGCCCTTGGCGCCGGTCACGCTGGTGAGGGTGCCGTCCAGGACCCGGGTCTTGCCCCAGTCTCCGTTCTCCAGCGTGTAGTTGCCGGTGACAGTGGTCGCGGCGGTCGGGACGGTGAGTTCGGCGAGCTGGAGGCGGTACTTGGCGGTCTCGTCGGAAGCGGGAACACCGAGCCGCGTGGCCTGGAGGCGGACGTATCGGGCGGTGGTGGTCCTGAAGCCGTACGTCTGAACCTGGCCGCCGGGGTTGGCCTGCCCCGTGACCGTGCGGACGGTGGTGTACGAGGTGGCGCCGTCGGCCCGGGTCTGGAGGCTGAAGTCGACGGGGAAGCCCGCCGTCCCGCCGCCCGCTCCCCCGGTGTCGGTGCGGGGGAAGAGGCGTACGGCGTCGAGGTCGGTGTCGGCTCCGAGGTCGATCTCGACCCAGACGGGGTTCGCGCTGACGTCGGCGGAGGTGAACTCGTTACTGGTGTAGCCCCTCGCCCCGCTGACGCTCGTCAGCTTGCCGTCGGTGAGTCGGTTTCTGCCCCAATTGCCGTTCTCCAGACTGTTGTTGCTGGTGACCGGCCGTCCCAGGGCGAGATTGTCGAGACGGCCCGCGCCGGTGACAGTGAAGGCCCACGTGCCCGGCTGGAGCACGAAGTAGACGTACGCGGAGTCCTTGCCGTCGTAGCTCAGGCCGCTGAGGCTCCCGGTGGAGGAGCCGCCGCTGAAGACGGTGGTGTCGCCTGCCTTGATGACGGGCTGGGAGCCGCCGTAGGTGGGCACACCGACGCGCGCCGTCGTGCCGTTCGGCGAGGTGAGGGTCAGCGTGACCTTGGCCCCGTCCCGCTCGATGCCGAAGCGGATGTCGCCCTTCACGGTGGGCGTCACCGTGCTTATCTTCGTGAGGGTGCCGGTCTGGGGGATGGCCTCGTACGTCTCCCAGCCGGCCTTGGTGGGGCGGACGCCCGCGGCGTAGGCGGACAGGGCGTACAACGGCCCGCCGTTCCAGGCGTGGTTGTCGGTGCCGGCGGCCTTGTCCCACAGCTCCCACAGGGTGTGGCAGGCCGGGTCGGCGACCTGGGCGGCGAAGCGGTTGCGCATCCGCTCCTCGGCGACCGTGGCCGCGCCCATCAGATACAGCGCCTCCAGGACGTAGAACTCCATGTAGGGGCTGGCGTTGAGGTGGGTACGCAGCACCTCCGTCACCGCCCGGTGGCGGGAGGCGGGGGCCAGGCCCGCGACGACGGCCAGGCCGTTGGCCCGGTCGTCGGTGTCACGGGTGTAGCCGGGCGAGCGGTACTCGTTCTTCGAGGAGTTCCACAGGACGCGGTCGAAGTTGGCCTTGATGCTGTCGCGCCTGGACTTCCAGCCGGCCACGTCGCCGCTGTTGCCGCTGAGGTCGGCGAGCTTGGCGGCGGTGTCCAGAGCGAGGTAGTACCAGCAGTTGTCCAGGACGCGGGCGTCGATGTCGGAGCCCCAGTCCTCCCAGTCCCAGTCCCCCGCCCGGTGGTTGACCAGACCGTCACCGTCCAGGCTCCACAGGTCCAGGTACTTCTTCACCGCCGGGTAGGCGCCCGTGACGGCGGCCGCGTCGCCCGTGTAGAGGTGGTACGTCCAGAACGACCACACCGAGGCCAGCATCTGCACGGGCAGTTCGGCGGTCCAGATCGTCGTCGGGACCGGGGAGTACAGCGCCCCGCCGGGCTTCTGCCAGGCGGCGAGCTGGGCGATGGCCTTCTTGCCGAGTGCGTGGGACTTGGTGTCGAAGGTGTAGAAGCCCTCCTTGAGCTGGTTGACCACGTCGCCCCACCACTGGGCCCGCTCACGCGTGGGACAGTCCATGTAGTTGTCCCGCATGTTGACGTACATCGTGCGGGCGGCCTTGGTCCACAAGGTGTCCAGGAAGGCGTCACTGCTGCTGAACGACCCGGCGAAGTCCGTGTCGTAGCCGCTCTCGCGGTACTTCAGCTCCAGAATCGTCACGTTCGCGGGAATCGTGTACCGCACGGCCGTACCGCTCATCCACGCCAACGCCTCGAACTCCTGCGCCCCTCCCCTGCAGACGTAGGTGGCGCGCATGTTGTAGCCGGTGCCGGGCTCGATCCCCGTCAGATTGGCGCCGTCGTCGTAGTGATCGGTCTGGACACCGATCACCGCACCGGCCGGAGCGTCCACCTTCAGGTACGGCGTGACCTGGAGGTTCGAGGGCAAGGTGGCCGAGATCGCGGTGGCCCCGCGGCCTGTGGACGGCAGCGACGACGCATTGGTGTAGGACTTCAGGCCCGAGTAGCGGAACTGCGGGATCGGCCGCTCGACCAGATCGTTCCAGGGGGCCGCGCCCGCGGCACCGAGGTCGGTCGGCGCGCTCCAGCCGCTGTCGTCGAACCCGGCGGCCTCCCAGCCGGCCATCGCGGTGGCGTTGCGGGCGTCGTAGTGGACGTTGGACTCGGGCAGCCGGAAGTTGACCTGCGTACCGCTGGTGTTGTTCGAGTAGCCCGGGTGGACGGTGTGCCTCCAGTTGGTGTCGCTGACCAGCCGGGTGGTGTTCGAGCCGACCTCGATGTCCGACTGGAACAGCAGGCCGCCCTTGCCGCTGCTGTTGTGCGAGAAGCCCTGCTTGCCGAAGTACCACACCAGCAGCGCGACCGTGTTGCCACCGCTTCTCAGGTAGGGGGCGAGGTCGACCTCGTCGTAGTACGTGTCCGTGCGGTTGGGGCCGCGCTTGAGCCCGCCCTCGAAGACCACCAGCGTGCCGTTCACCCACAGCCAGTACTTCGAGTCCGCCGCGATCCGCGTCACCGCCTTCGACGGCGCGGCGCCCAGGGTGAGCGATCTGCGGAAGGCCACCCACTGGTTCGTCGAACTGGTCGGAGCCCAGACCCATTTCGCGGTCCAGGAGACAGCGGCGGACGCAGTGGATGCGAGCCGGGGCACCATCAGGGAGCCCAGGGTGGGGGCGAGGGCGACGGCTATGGCCGAGCGCAGGGCGGACCGGCGTGAGATGTCGGGCATGGTGGCTCTCCTACTTCGAGGGGGTGATCGGCGGAGGGTGTGGCTCGGCGCGGGTCAGACGACCATCCACCGCTGGTTCGCGCCGGTGGTGCAGTTCGCCCGGTCGAGGGCGGCCCCGTCGGCGGTCGACGCGCCGGCGACCTGGAGGCACCTGCCACTGCTGACGTTGGCGAAGGTGACGTAGCCGCCGATCACCGCTGTCCTCGTCCACAGCTGGTGCGAGGTCCCGGTGCACGTCGACTGGACGGCCACCGCGCCGTCGGCGTGGAAGCGCCGGAGATCTGCAGGCATGTGCCGCTGTTGCCGTTGACCACCCGGTAGTGGGAGCCGACGGCAGCAAGCACCCACTGCTGGTTGGCCCCGGAGTTACAGCTCCCGGAGTTCACCGCCGCCCCGTCCGCCGTGCTCAGGGACCAGACGTCGGCGCACTTGGCGCTGTTCCGGTTCAGGAGGTGGTTGTTCGCGGCCCCGAGCTGGCCGGCGATCACCGGCCCGCCGCCCGCGAAGGTCACCTGACGGATGTCGAGGGTCTCCCACCCGGAGTTGCCGGCGGCCTGGAGGTTGCCGGGCGCTTTGTCGACGAGCAACTTGACCGCCGTGGCGCTGCCGTCCCCGCTGGACGAGCCGAGAGAGCGGGCGCCGCACGGCCTGGGCAGGAACGGCAGAACGGCGGCTGCGGCCAGGGCCGCCCTTCTCTTGGTGAGAGTGCTTGACCTCATGACGTTCCTTCGCTTCGAGGTGAAACGATTCAATACGGCGATGCGAGTCTTCGGTCGATACCTGAGGGCAGGCTTCGGGGCGCCGAGACGAGCGGAGTCACCGAGTCGACCGGTGAGGCCGACAACGGTCAGGAGCTGTGAATTCTCCGGTCGCGGTCGACCGTCCCCGAGGCTCCGGGCGGCCCGGCTGCGGCACAGCCGACGCCATCCGCTTTCGTGTAACGTGCCACAGAGGGACGCCCCAAAGGTTGAGGCGAAGAGGCCGGAGTCGTCAAGCCATCTGCGAGTAACGTTCCCGAAACGCCGGATGGGGCAGAGCGGTGCATGACGACGGATGCGGGGACCCCCAGTGCAACCAGCAGGCGGCTCGAGGAGAGTCACGATCGGCGATGTCGCGCGCAGCGCCGGCGTGTCCACCTCGGCGGTGTCGAAGGTCCTGAACAACGCCTACGGGGTGAGCCCGGGGATGCGGGAGCGGGTACAGACGGCCATGGCCGAGCTGGGCTACCGCCCGCACGCCGCCGCCCGGGGCATGAGGGGCCGCACCTACACGCTCGGCGTCCTCCTCGCGAGCATCCGCAACGCCTTCTACGCCGACCTCCTCGACGGCGTGAACGCGACCCTGCGGGACACCGAGTACGCGCTGTTCCTCGGCTCCGGCGGCTCCTCCGAGATGGAGGACCAGACCAGGCTGATCCACGCCATGGTGGACCGGCAGATGGACGGTCTGATCCTGATCGCACCCGCCGTCCCCCGCGCGGAGGTGGTGCGGGTCGCGGCCGAGGTGCCGACGGTCGTGATCGGCCACCACGACCCCTCCCCGGCGTACGACTGCGTGGTCAATCAGGACGGGGCCGGCGTAGACCTGGTCGTCGACCATCTGGTCGCCCTCGGGCACCGGGACATAGCCCATGTATCGCATCCGACGGTGCGCGGCACCCAGTGGGAGCAGCGGCCCGAGCATCACGTCCGGGCCGCCTACCGAGCGGCGATGACCCGGCACGACCTGGCGGACCTGGCCCGGATCGTGCACTCCGGCTACTCGGACGAGGGCGGCTACCGCGGCGCCATGGAACTGCTCACCTCCACGCGCCCGCCCACCGCTGTCTTCGCCGGCGCGGACGTCGCCGCGACCGGCGTCTTCCGGGCCGCCGCCGAGCTCGGCCTGCGCATCCCCGAGGACCTCTCGCTCGCCGGGTACAACAACACCTCGGTCGCCGCACTCGCGCCGGTGAGCCTGACCAGCGTCGACCAGGCCGGCGCCATGATGGGCGAGACCGCGGCCCGGCTACTGCTGGAGCGGATCGAGAAGCGGCGTGACCGCGCCGTCGTCATCGCGTCGACACCTCACCTGGTGACGCGCGGCAGCACCGCATCGCCCCGCACCTGACTCGCCCGCGCTCCGGCCCCGGGGACGGCCGAGCCCACGGGAGCCGAGGCATGTCGTATCCGCCGGATTTTCCGCTCCCCTCTTGACGCGTCGGGCATCCTCCCTCCACGGTTGAGTCGTTTCAAACGTGGAACGTTCCATACGACAAGGAGCCGGCATGGGTCTTGAGCGACCCGAACCCGGCACCGAAGTGGTGTCGTCGGCAAGGCGGCCGACCTGGTCGTCCTCGACCCGCGATCCGTTCACGGGCCCGCCCGAGGACATCGCGGCCACCCGGGCCCTGCAGACCTTCGTGGACGGGGTACGCGTGCACGCGGCTCCCGACGCGTGATGTCGGCGGCCCCGACGCCTGACGCCCGCGGAACGGATGCTTGCCGAACTCTTGACGACAGTCGCGTGACTGCGTAGACATGACTACGCAGACATGACAGCGCAGTCAGAGAGGCGATGTCTGACATCATTGGACTGTTCGTGACGGTCACCGGGAGGCATCATGACGCGAGGTACGGGGCGGGGCGCAGGCCCCGCGGCGCCGAGCAGTACGGATGTGGCACGGCTGGCCGGGGTCTCGCAGAAGACCGTGTCGAGGGTCTTCAACGACGAGCCGTACGTCTCCGCGGACGTGCGCAGACGTGTCACGGAGGCCGCCGAGCAGCTCGGTTACCGGCGTAACAACGCCGCCCGGGCACTGGCCTCGGGGCGGACCCGCTCCATCGGGGTGGTGACGCTGGGGACGGCTCTGTACGGTCCTGCCTCACTGCTCATGGGGGTCGAGCGGGTCGTCCGGGACACCGGCTACGCGCTCCGCGTGGTCAACACCGTGGAGGGCGATCCGGCGGGTATCGCTGGGGCCGTGGACTCGCTTCTCGACCAGGGCGTGGACGGCATCGTCATCTCCGAGCCGATAGACGAGTCGGGAGAGAACGGCGGCATGGCTCCGCGTGTCGCCGTGCCGGTGCTGGTCATCGGCGCGCCGCCGTTCGTCACCGCGCCCGCGGTGCTGAACGCGGGTGACGGTGCCGACCTGATGGCGCGTACCGCCACCGAGCATCTGCTGGCGCTGGGCCACACGACGGTCCATCACCTGGCGGGCCCGCAGCGCTGGTACGCCGCCCGGGACCGTCTGGAGGGATGGCGGTCGACGCTGACGGCACAGGGGAAGGATTTGCCCGAGGTCGTCCGGGGCGACTGGTCGGCCGCGTCGGGGTACGCGGCCGGACGCGAACTGGCCGAGAACCGTGACGTCACCGCGGTCTTCGCCGCCAACGACGACATGGCGATCGGACTGATCCGCGCGCTGGCGGAGGCCGGGCGTCGGGTGCCGGAGGACGTCAGCGTCGTCGGCTTCGACGACATTCCGGTCGCCGCCTATGTGACTCCTCCCCTGACCACAGTCCGACAGCCGTTCGACGCCGTGGCGCAGGAGGGGCTCAAGCGTCTCGTGCACGCCATCGAGAACCCCGACGCGGACCCCTTGCCGCCGAGCGACCCACCGGTCGACCTCGTCGTCCGCGCCTCGACCGCGCCACCGCCGAGCCGGACGACCCCGGCCCGCGGACGGCGTACCGCCTCCCGCGTCCGCGTGGGCACGCCCGCCCCGCCCCACGCGAACGGAGGCGCCGCCCCACAACACTGACCACCTCCTGCCCGCCCGGACAGCACCACGCACGGCCGTCGCGTGACGCCCGGAACGAGCCGCTGTACCCGTCACGCCCCCGCCACTCCGGCGCGCCCCTCGCGCAGTCGCCGTAGGGCCGCCCCCGCATCAGGCAGCCTGCCCCCAGCCGGGTCTCCGCGCCCGCCCGGGCACCCTTGCCCCCTTCTCTCCGCCGCGCCCCCCGCAGTGCCCGCAGCACTCGGTGTGTGTCGTCGGCTCCGTCCACGGTGACGCGGTCTGGACCACATCGGCGTTCGAGCCCGGTCCTCGCGTCCACCCCTTCGCAACCCACACACCTCCGCACGCCCTCATCAGGCGTGCCGCCACCTTCGCCACCGGCGGGAGTTCACCATGCCCAGAAACGCGTCCACGTTCGCCTCGACCGCCATGAGCCGTCGGCTGTTCCTCACCACGACGGGTGCCCTGTCGCTCGGGACGGCCCTCACCGCGTGCGGCGGCGGCGACTCCGGCGGTTCCTCCGGCTCCGCCGAGCCGGTCGGCCAGGCCGACATCGACAAGGCGATGAAGACGCCGACCGAGCTGACGTTCTGGACCTGGGTCCCGAACATCGCCAAGGAGATCGCGCTCTTCGAGAAGAAGTACCCGGCCATCAAGATCAAGGTCGTCAACGCAGGCCAGGGCACCCCGCAGTACACCAAGCTGCGTACGGCGCTGAAGGCGGGCAGCGGTGCCCCGGACATGGTGCAGATCGAGTACCAGGCGATCCCGACGTTCACCATCACCGACAGCCTGCTGGACCTGCGCCCGTACGGCGCCGCCAAGTTGAAGGACAGGTTCGTCGACTGGACGTGGAGCCAGGTCAGCGGCGGCAAGGGCGAGGTGTGGGCGATCCCGCAGGACACCGGCCCGATGGGTCTGCTGTACCGCAAGGACATCTTCGACAAGCACGGCATCGACGTGCCGGGCACCTGGGACGAGTTCGCCGAGGCGGCGCGCAAGCTCCACAAGGCCGACCCCGACGTCTACCTCACCAACCTCGCGGCCAGCCAGCCCGCCGCCTGGCACGGACTGCTCTGGCAGGCGGGCGCCAAGCCGTATGCCACCTCCGGCAAGAGCGACATCACCATCAGCGTCGACGACGCCGTCTCCAAGAAGCTCGGTGCGTACTGGGGCGGGCTGGCGAAGGAAGGGGTCATCAGCACCGAGCCGGACTTCACCGACGGCTGGTACGCCGGGCTCAACAAGGGCAAGTACGCCACCTGGATCACCGCCGCCTGGGGCCCGGCCTTCCTCTCCGGCTCGGCCAAGGCCACCGCGGGCAAGTGGCGCGCGGCCCCACTCCCCCAGTGGGACGCGGCCAAGCCCAGCGCGGGCAACTGGGGCGGCTCGACCACCGCGGTCATCCGCTCCACCAAGAACCCCGTCGCGGCGGCCGTGTTCGCGCAGTTCCTCAACACCGATCCCGCCAGCGCCAAGATGTTCGCCACCGAGCAGTTCTTCTTCCCGGCGACCAAGGCCCTGCTCACGGACACGGAGTTCGTGTCGGACGCGCCGTCCTTCTACGGCGGTCAGAAGGTCAACCAGGTCTTCGCCGACATCAGCTCCACCGTGGACCCCTCCTTCCAGTGGCCGCCGTTCCTCGACCAGGCGGCCACCGACTGGACCGAGACGGTCGGCAAGTCCCTCGCCGACAAGACCGACACCGTCCGCGCGCTCGGCACCTGGCAGTCGCGGCTGACCACGTACGCGAAGAACCAGGGCTTCACCGTCAAGGGGAGCTGAGGTGGCCGCCACGCGCCGCCACCGCTCGGCGGGACCACTCTTCGTCGCACCGTTCCTGGTGCTCTTCCTCCTGCTCTTCCTCGCCCCGCTCGGCTACGCCGCCTACCTCAGCCTCTTCCAGACCCGCCTCATCGGCGGGACGGTCTTCGTCGGCCTCGACAACTACGTCCAGGCCTTCGGCGACTCCCAGTTCCTGCACGGCGTCGGACGGGTCGCGCTGTTCTTCGTGGTCCAGGTCCCCGTGATGCTGCTGCTGGCGCTGCTGTTCGCCCTCGCGCTCGACAGCGGACTGTTGCGCCTGTCGCGCGTGATCCGGCTGGGCATCTTCGTCCCGTACGCCGTACCCAGCGTGGTCGCCGCGCTCATGTGGGGCTATCTGTACGGCCCGGACTTCGGCCCGTTCGCCCAGCTGAGCCGGAACCTGGACCTGCCGGCCCCCAGCTTCCTCAGCGAAGGCTGGATGCTCGGCAGCCTGGCGAACATCGTGACCTGGGAGTTCGTCGGCTACAACATGATCATCCTGTACGCCGCCCTGCGCACCATCCCGCACGAGCTGTACGAGGCCGCCGCGATGGACGGCGCCGGCGCCTGGCGCATCGCCTGGTCGATCAAACTCCCCGCGCTCCGCCCGGCACTGCTGCTCACCCTGCTGTTCTCCGTCATCGGCAGCTTCCAGCTCTTCAACGAGCCGAACCTGCTGATGAAGATCGCCCCGGACGTCATCAGCAGCTCCTACACCGCCAACCTCTACGCCTACACGCTCGCCTTCACCGGCCAGCAGGTCAACTACGCGGCCACGGTGTCCTTCCTCCTCGGCCTGATCATCGTGATCGCCTCCTACGGCGTCCTGCTCACCGCGAACCGCAGGAGGACCCCGTGACGACGACAACCCCTGCGCCCACGGTCGCCGCGACGGCGAGGAAGAAGCCGGCGCGCATCGCGTACCGGAAGAGTCGCCCGGATCGCCGCAGCACCCCGCTGACGATCGCCATGCTGGCCGCCCTGGCCTACTTCCTTCTCCCGCTCTTCTGGCTGCTCATCGCCTCGACCAAGAGCACCCAGGACCTGTTCAACAGCTTCGGCCTGTGGTTCTCCGACACCCCGCAACTGCTGACGAACATCAAGGAGACCTTCACCCAGGACAACGGCGTCTTCGTGCACTGGCTGCTCAACACGGTCATGTACGCCGGAGTCAGCGCGGTCGGGGCCGCGCTGCTCGCGGCCGCCGCCGGGTACGGCTTCGCCAAGTACCGCTTCCGCGGCGACCGGGCCGCCTTCAACCTGGTGCTCGGCGCCGTCATGGTGCCGACCACCGCACTGGCCATCCCGACCTACCTGCTCTTCGCCGAGGCGGGCCTGGCCAACACCCCCTGGGCGATCATCCTGCCCTCACTCGTCAACCCGTTCGGCCTCTACCTCATGCGCGTCTACGCCGAGGACGCCGTCCCGGACAGCATTCTGGAGGCCGCCCGCATCGACGGGGCCGGCGAGGCCCGGATCTTCTTCCGGATCGCCCTGCGGCTGATGGGTCCAGGCGTGGTGACGGTTCTGCTGTTCACCCTGGTGGCGACCTGGAACAACTACTTCCTGCCACTGATCATGCTCAACGACCCCGACCTGTACCCGATCACCGTGGGCCTGGCCTCCTGGGCCGCGCAGGCGCAGAACGGCGGGGCCGGAGCCAGCAGCGACATGCTCGCACTGGTCGTGACCGGCTCCCTGATCTCGATCGTCCCGCTCGTCGTGGCCTTCCTCATGCTGCAGCGGTACTGGCAGAGCGGTCTGGCCGCCGGCGGCGTCAAGCAGTAGGGCACACAGCCCTCGTACCACTCCCCCCACTCTTTCTCTCGGAGGTTCTTCTTCATGGCGGCTCTGCCTGACCGCGTCCTGTTCGGCGCCGCGTACTACCACGAATACCAGCCGTACGAGCGGCCGGCCGAACGCCTCAAGACCGACCTGGATCTGATGGCCGACGCGCATGTCACCGTCATCCGGGTCGGTGAATCGGTGTGGTCCACCTGGGAGCCGGAGAACGGGAAGTTCGACCTCGACTGGCTCCAGCCCGTCCTCG
The DNA here is from genome assembly GCF_042802555.1 of Streptomyces sp. NPDC057474. NCBI lineage: Bacteria > Bacillati > Actinomycetota > Actinomycetes > Kitasatosporales > Streptomycetaceae > Streptomyces > Streptomyces sp. NPDC057474. The sequence continues at coordinate 34,373 of NZ_JBHVDX010000020.1, forward strand.
ACGGCGCCCACGAACGCGGCATCTCCGTCGTCCTCGGCACCCCGACATACGCCGTACCGCCATGGCTGGCCCGCCAGTACCCGGAGATCACCGGCGAACGACGCACCGGCGAGCGCATGGGCTGGGGCGCCCGCCAGGAGGTCGACTTCACCCACCCCGCCTTCCGCTTCCACGCCGAACGGGTCATCCGCAAGGTCGTCGCCCGCTACGCCGATCACCCCGCCGTCATCGGCTTCCAGGTCGACAACGAACCCGGCCTGCACCTCTTCCACAACCACGGTGTCTTCCAGCGCTTCGTGGACCACCTGCGCGAGAAGTACGGCGACGTGGAGACCCTCAACCGCGAATGGGGCCTGGTCTACTGGTCCCACCGGCTGTCGACCTGGGCCGACCTGTGGACACCGGACGGCAACGAACAGCCCCAATACGACGTCGCCTGGCGAGAGTTCCAGGCGGCGCAGGTCACCGACTTCATCGGCTGGCAGGCCGACCTCGTCCGCGAGTACGCCCAGCCCGAGCAGTTCGTCACCACCTGCATCTCCTACAAGCGCCCCGCGGTGGAGGACGACGAGCTGACCGACCGCCTCGATGTCGCCTCCGGCAACCCGTACTACGACATGCAGGACGGCCTGCTCCTCCCGGACCCCACCCCCGACGGCCACGAGCAGAAGTGGAAGACCACCGGCGTGTGGTCGCTGTACCAGACCGCCGACTGGATGTTCTCCTCCCGCCAGGAACCGTTCCTCGTCACCGAGACCAACGCCGGCTCGATCGGCATGGCCTGGGACAACCGCCCCGCCTACGACGGACAGTGGCGCCAGGCCGCCTGGGCGCTCGTCTCTCGCGGGGCCCGCATGATCGAGTACTGGCACTGGCACACCCTGCACTTCGGCGCCGAGACCTACTGGGGCGGCATCCTCCCCCACACCGGGCAACCCGGCCGCACGTACGCCGAACTCGCCCGTCTGGGCGCGGAGTTCGAGGCGGCCGGACCCCTGGTCGCCGGACTCGAGCCGGACGCCGACATCACGATGGTGTACTCGACGCCGAGCAAGTGGCTCATGCAGAAGTACCCGCCGCTCGCCAAGCCGGACGGCGAGCCGGACCCCACCGCCTACCACCGCATCTTCGACCCCTTCTACCGGGGCGCCTTCGACGCGGGCCGCCAGGTCCGTATCGTCCACGCCCGTCAGCTGCACGACCCGAGCGGTGACCGGGAGGGCCTGTCGCCTGAGGAGGCCGTCCGCCGCCACCCGGTCCTGGTCGTCCCGGCGCTGTACATCGCCGCCGACTCGACCCTCGACTGGCTCGCGGCCTACGCCCACGCCGGCGGCCACCTCGTCCTCGGCCCGCGCACCGGCTACGCCGACCACGAGGCCCGCGCGCGCACCGAACGGGCCCCCGGACGCCTCACCGAGGCCGCGGGCGTCGGCTACGACGAGTTCAGCAACCTCGTCCGGGAGGTGCCGGTGCGACCGGCGCCCGGCGGACCGCTCCGCCTCCCCGAGGGCGCCACGGCGACCCGCTGGGCGGACGGCCTGACCACCACCGACGCCGAGGTGCTGGTCACCTACGACCACCCGCACTTCGGGCGCTGGCCCGCCGTCACCACCCGCCGCCACGGCGCGGGCCAGGTCACGTACGTCGGCACGGTCCCCGGCCGCGATCTCGGCCGGGCGCTGGCCGAGTGGCTGACGTCGTCCGCGCGCCACACCTGGCACGGCCTCCCAACGTCCGTGACCGCGACGACCGGCACCTCACCCGACGGCCGTCGCGTCCACATCGTCCACAACTGGGCCTGGGAGCCCGCGAGCGTTCCTGCCCCGATGTCCCTGTCCGACGCGCTGACCGGCACGTCCATCCCGGCGGGAGCGTCGCTGGAACTCGGGCCGTGGGACGTGCGCGTGCTCGTCTCCACCGACACCGACACCGACACCCACACCGACACCGACACCGCTTCCGAAGCCTGAGGCCTTGCGGCCTTGCGGCCTGAGGCCCGAGACCCCCGACCGTCCCTGTTCCATCCCCGAAGGAGTGGCTGTGCACAGAAGAAGACTCGGCAGAGCGCTGGGCAGCGTCGTCGGAGCATCGGCGATGCTCGCGATACCGATGACCGCCGCCCAGGCGTACAACCCGACGGGCGGGACCGTGTACCAGCTCGGCAGCGAACCCTGCCTCAAGGGGCGGGGCAACTGCGCGGTCTACCCCAAGTCGGCGCAGCTGCCGAGCGGGCGCCTGGTCGCGTCGTTCGAGAAGTCCACCGTCGTGACGGCGACGGGGAGCGCCGACCGGCAGACCCTCCCGATCCACAAGAGCGACGACGACGGAACGACGTGGCAGTCGCTGTCCGAGGTCAAGGCCCCGGCGTACCTGTCGACGGATCCCCGCTACGCGAAGTACACGAGCAACTGGACGAACCCGTTCCTGTACGTGCTGCCGGAGCGCGTCGGCAAGCTGAAGGCGGGCACGCTGCTCCTGGCGAGTGTCGTGTCGGGCGACGACCAGTACTACAAGGAGCGCAAGGCGGCTGACCCGAACTGGACGCCGTCCAACGACGGGGACCGCGGTGACATGGCGATCGCCCTGTACTCCAGCACCGACGACGGCGTGACGTGGAAGGTGCTCAACGTCGTCGCGACCGGCGGCTGGCAGGGCGGCAGCGCGGGCGCGGTCGGGCAGAACATCGCGAGCGCGAACACGCACAAGCAGGTGGATCCCCTCTGGGAGCCGTACCTGATGGTCCACAAGGGCAAGCTCGTCTGCTACTACTCCGACGAGAACGACTACATCGGCTTCGATCCGACGACCGGCGTCCCGAAACCCGACCCGGCGAACGACACCGCCAAGGACTCGCACGGCCAGATCCTGGTCCACAAGACCTGGAACGGCAGCAGCAAGCAGTGGAGCGAGCCCGTCGTCGACATCGCCGGACTGACCGAGGACATGGGCGGCGGCAAGACGGAGATCGGCGGCGGCCGGCCCGGTATGACGAACGTCGTCCCGACGACGGACGGCAAGTGGCTGCTCACGTACGAGTACTGGGGCGGCGGGGCCAACACCAGGTACCGGATCGCGGACGACCCGCTGAAGTTCTTCCGCGGTTCCCCCACCGGCATGGGCGTCGACGCGCTGCCGGTCGTCGCCGGCTCCCGCCCGCTCGCGGCAGGCGGCAGCCCGGTCCTCATCCGCCTCCCCGGCGGGCGCCTGGTGTACAACGCCGCCGGAAGCGGCAACGTCTGGGTCAACGACACCGGACGCGGCGACGGCGTGTGGAAGGAGTACCAGACGACTTCGCGTGCCGGCTACAGCCGGAACCTGCAGTACGTGGAGGGCACCGGCCGCATCGTCATCCTCAACAACCAGGGCACGTCGACCATCGCGTACGCCGAGGTCGATCTCGGTCGGTCCGACGGCGTCTACCAGCAGTTGGTGAACCGGAAGACCGGCCAGGTCATCGGCACCGGGAACAACACCACCGACGCGAACATCGGCAACGGGGACGTCCCCGACGTCGTCCTCGAAGACGCCGGAGCGGCGGCGAACCCGGACACCCAGTACTGGCATGTCGTCACCAAGCGCGACGGCGGCGTGACGCTGCTCAACAAGTCGGGCGGCCGCGCGGCAGCCGTCTGGACGGGCAACGCGACCGTCGGTCAGCGCGTCGGCCAGTGGGTCGACGACAGCACCACGGGCACGTGGAACCTCGTCGAGTCCGCGAACGGTTACGTCAGACTGCAGTCGGTGAAGAACAAGGACCTCTACCTGACCGGCGCGTCCGCCGGGGCACCGCTCACCTTGCAGAACGCGGCGGCGGACGGCTCTCAGGACTGGAAACTCGTCCCGTAGCCCCTGTTCCGCCTCAGGGTGTGGGCCAGGCCTGCCCATGGACGCGTACGCGGTAGACCGCTGATCGCCGGCGCCCCGTGCCTGGGCGTCGACAGGCGGCGCGCGTACTCCGGGGGAAGGTGAACGTCAGGCGGCGGCCGCGTACGTCTTGTGCGTGGGCGCCCCTGCGGCGATGAGTTCCGGCCGGGTCGCGAGTCTGTCCTCGTGAGCGTCGAAGAACGTCGTACGACGCTGCCCGGTACGAGACACCACGGAGGACGTCATGACGAACACGCCCAGTGACCCGACCATCGCGCTACCCGGCCGCCCGCCCGTCGTCGACCTGGCCACCTGGCAGGCCGCCCGTGACGAGCTGCTGGTCCGCGAGAAGGCCCACACCCGCGAGGGCGACGCTCTCGCCGCGGCCCGCCGCCGGCTGCCGATGGTGGAGTTCGACGGGGCGGTCGAGGTCGTCGGACCCGACGGCCCGGTCCCGTTCCTGGACCTGTTCCAGGGCCGCGACGAGCTCGTGGTCTACAAGCACATGTGGTACGACGACGCGCCGCACCAGGGGCAGTGCGAGGGCTGCACCACCACGGCCTGGCACCTGAAGGACGCCGTCTACCTCAACGCCCGCGGCGTCTCGTTCGCCGTCCTGACCACGGGCCGGTGGGACGAGGTGGCCTCCTACGTCGAGTTCATGGGCTACACCCAGCCCTGGTACTCGGTGCGCGACGTGGACGCGCCGGTCGGCGGCGAGATGGGGTACCTCACCTGCTTCCTGCGCGACGGCGACCGCGTCTTCCTCACCTACTCCACGACAGGCCGTGGCAACGAGCGGGTCAGCGGGTCCCTCGGCCTGCTCGACATGACGCCCTACGGCCGGGGCGAGGCGTGGGAGGACAACCCCGAGGGCCGGCCCGAGGGGGGCCACCCGTGCTGGTCCTGGCGCTCGGACGCGGACGGGAAGGCCACCTGGGGCCCGACCAGCCGCCCCGTGCCGCAGTGGACCCGCCCCGACGCGACCCCCGTGGAGACCCTCGGCCGGCACGGCCACCACCACTGACGCCCCTTCGTCAACTTCGTCGACCTCGTCGGCAAATGGGGTCAGGTGCCGGGCGGAACCTCCGGACGAGGCGAGCGTCCGCCTGCGCGCTCGGTCGGCCGGCCCGTCGATCGGTCGACCGGTCGGTCGGTCGGTCGACCGGTCGGTCGGTCGGTCGGTCGACCGGTCGGTCGGTCGGTCGGTCGACCGGTCGGCGGGCAGTTCGCCCAGAAGGTGAAGGACTCCTGGCAGGAGAGGCACTGTCCAGGCTTCCCAGGGCCTCCTCCAACTCGGTGAGGATGCTGGACCTAGTGGTGAGTCGGGTAGGGGAACTCCCCGAATGCCCGACGCTTGACCGCGATCACGGTACCGTCGGCCATGAAGGTCACTCGTCCCAGTCGAACGCGAACTGGCCTGTGGCGCTGTCGCGGCTGACGTCGCAGCGGCGGGGTGTCAGAAAGAACTCCGCCTCGGCCCACCCGGCGATCGCCGGAGCGAGGGCCGCCTCCGCGTAACCGACCTCGACAATCTCCAGGGCCCGGATCGAAATGAGGAGGTAAGGGCTGGTCTCGATGAGCTCGATGTCGCCGGATACCTTGCCCAGGCCGAACTGCAAGCAGGCGACTTCGTGTTCGTTGAGTGTCAACCGGTTCCCGTGAAAGGCGTTGTCGACTTCGGAAGCGTCCAGCCAGACCCGCTCGCTGACGGGGGCGCCCCTGGCCGGCACGCTCGTCAGGCGGGTGGTCTCGGCTGCGATCCCGAGAAACAGCCCGAAGCCGTTCCTCTGCACCTTGTAGCGATAGGTCTTCATGGTCCCTCAGTGGTCTTGTGGGCCGGGTCCCGGTTTTACAGACGCGATTTCCGGAGGCCCATGTGCGCCCACAGAGCGAGTCCGCTTTAGCCCCGCTCCCCCGCCAACTTCGTCAAACGCAACTGGCGCACCGGATCGAATGGTTTCGACGGCGAACACCGGGTTGAGAGGCTCTACGAGTTCCTTGGTGGCCACAGCCACGAGGCGTGCTGGGGCGTCACCTTCCAGCAAGGCGCTCACGAACTCGATGGCTTCCGCAGGCGACAGGACCGGCAGCCTCTGACGCAGGGTTCGCGCAGCGTGCATGCTTCCGCGCACAGCGGCGACTCCGCGTATCGCATCGTGTAGATCGTCTACTGCGGTGCGTACCGGCATCCCCCGTATCCGGGCCCGGTAGTCGGCCTCCCACTCTCCGGTTCTGGCAGACACGACGCCGATCCGGTGCAGTCCCCCGTCGACACGGTCCACCAGGTACGGCCCATGGCCGATCAGCATGAACTCTGAGTTCCGTGTGCGTAGGAACTCCTCGGACTGCCAGTAGACGATCCACACCAGCGTGTGCTCCTCGACACGGACCACAGCCATCCGCATCGCGTCCCCGCCGGCAGCCCGCCACTCCTGATAGTCGCTCTCCAGCTGTTCTTCGACAGCCTGAACGGCGACTTCTCGTTCAATCACGCGTGCAGCATCCCGTACGGATCTCCGTCTCGACCAACGGATTCCGCACGACAGACTGTTCGGGAACGTACATGGGGAAGGCGACGAGGGCAGGATTCGAACCTGCGTCCACCCGGGAATCGAGCCGGGCGCTCCTCCGCAGAGCTTCCTCGTCGCCGTCGTGATCATTGCTGGGGTCCCCGCGTCGGTCAACTGATTCAAAGAGTCGGACCCGCGCGTCCGCCGCCGCCGGTCACCACCACTCTTGGGCGGCAGCACGCTTCTCCTTGCCGGAGAAGACCCCTGCCGACCGAAGTGCGCCGGCCATGAGAGGGTCGGCGACGGCGAGCCTGGCGACGTCCCCGATGATCTCGGCATGGGGACGGAAACCCGTGCCGTCTGGGTACCGGCACCCACGGAGTTGAGTACGAGCACTCAAGATCCGCGCAGCACGCGCGCCGACGATGGAGGTCTTCCTCGTCAAGACCGGGAGACCCCATGTTCAGCCGCCTCGCCGACGTCCTGGTACCCACCATCGGACGTCTCACGGTGACCGTCGACGCCGGATCCGAATGGGCGCCGGGCAGCATCATCGCCGCGAACCACACCTCGCTCGCCGATCCCGCCATCGTTCTCGCCGCGCTGCACCGCCTCGGCGTCCAGCCGGTCGCCATGGGCGCCGCGGGCCTGTGGCGCATCCCCCTGCTCGGCCGTGCGCTGGTCCGCGAGGGGTATGTCCCCGTGTACCGCGGGGACCCGCGCGCCGCCGACGCGCTCGACCTCGCCGCCGCCGCGCTCGCGAAGGGCCGAACGGTACTCATCTACGCCGAGGGCGGGATTCCGCTGCGCAGGGACTCCGCCGAAGCCGCGCCCGGAACGTTCCGCAGCGGCCTGGCCCGGCTCGCCGAACGCACGGGCGCGCCCGTCGTCCCGGTCGGCCAGGCCGGGGCACGCCGGGTCACCTCCGGAAGCACGGCCAAGCAGCTCGCAGGGCTGGTCACCGCACCGCTGCGCCGCCCCGCCCTGCACGTTCACGTCGGGGCACCGCTCACCCTCACCAGCGGCCACGCCGCGAACACGAAGCGAGCACATGCCGCGGTGACAGCCGCCTGGCGCACGGCAGCCGCCCACCTCGGCGAACCGGCCGCGCTCGCCGCGTAGCGGCTGTCGCTCTCTCCAGCCGGTCGGCGGCCGGATCGCCGAGCGACTCGGCGGACGGACGCTGCTGTTCTTCGCCTGGTACGCGCTGGGGATCCCGCTCGGTCCGGGCGCCCCGGTGCGGTGAGCTCCGCCGTACGCTGACAGCGTGAGCATCGTCCTCGACCTCGGAGGGCTCGGCCCCGCGGACCTCGCGGTCGGGCCTTCCGCGCTGTCGGAACTGATGGCGAGCCTGCATGTGCTCGCCGGACCCGAGCACCATCCCGAGGCCGCCGCCTGGACGGCCCGCGCCGCCGCCGCGGGCCCCGAACTGCACGACGAGCTGTCCGTGTTCGCTCCGCTGTGGGCCCGCTACCGCTGCCGCCTGTTCTTTCCCCGTACGCTGCCCCTTCCGGCGAGCCTGGACGAAGAGTTCGCGGCGATCGAGGCGCTGTCGGCCGAGGACTTCCTGCGACTGGTCGCGCCCGGAGTCCTCGGCACCAACGCGCAGCCCATGCCGGCGGCCCGCGAGCTGCGCGCCGGCACCGCGGTCGCGGAGGACTACGTACGCCGCTGCCTGCGCCGGTCCTACGCCCGCGGTGAGCTGGCGCGCCAGTTGGTGGCGGCACCGCTGGAGCTGCGGGACCGGCTGCTGACGGTGGTGCGAGCAGCTGACACCGCGTTCTTCGCCGAGGACTGGCGCACCCTGCGGCCGGCCCTGGAGGATCACGCCCGGGCGGTACGCCGCCGGCTGGCGACCCTCCCCCAGCCTTCGGCCGGGGGGACCCCCATCTCGCTTCGCTCGCCCGCCGAGGTGCTCACCGAACTGCTGCCGACCGCGGCCCGGGTCGGGCCCGGGGAGCGGATACGGCTGGACAAGCTGCAGATCGACGAGGTGAAGGTGGCCCCGCGCCCCCTCGTCCTCGTCCCGTCCGCCCGGGTGTGGCCGCATCTGACGGTCAAGAACGAGCCCGGGTCGTGCGTGGTGGTGCAGTATGCGGCGCGCGGCACCACCCCGGCCGGGGAGCTGACCCTGCGGGATCTGCGCCACCGGCTCATGGCGCTGAACTCCCCGGCCCGGATGGAGCTGTGCCGCCATCTGCTGGGCGAGCCCATCACCACCTCGGAACTCGCCGCCCGCCTCGGCTCCAGCGAACCACAGGTCTCCCGCGCCCTGCGGACCCTGCGCGACGCGGGCCTGGTCCGCTCCACCCGGGACGGCAAGCTGGTACGACACCGGCTCGCCACGGATGTCGTCCAGCGCCTGGGCCACGACGTGCTGGCGACCGTGGCACGGTGAGGCGGTACCGAGTCGCCCCGGCCCACGGTGGAGACGGCCAGGTCGAGGCGGTTGCGATGTCCCACCACCGCCGAAGCGCGGGACCGTGACGCCCTCGTGGGCCTCGCTGGTGCCTATTTCGGTGGCCGTCCGTTTCGGCAGGTTGCTACGCTCCTCGCATGAGTTACGTCCTCTACCTCTGACCGGGCTGCCGGCTCCACTCCTCACATGGGTGAGGGGCAGGAAGCCACGAGTTCACCCACGACCCCCCGCTCTGCGCCGGGCCGGGTCGTTCGTCAGAGTCGGTGCACTCCCCCGGTGATCCCGGGGTGACGTGTGCCTCCTTCCGGAGGAAGAGAACGTGACTGTCCTGGCTTTGCCTGCCCGCGACCGGGCTCAGTTGACCTGCGCCGGTATCCGCGTCGACCGTGGTGGGCGCACCGTGCTGCACGATGTCGAGATGAAGGTGTCCCCGGGATCCCGCTGGGGCGTCGTCGGCGAGAACGGACGCGGTAAGTCGACCCTGTTGCACGTCCTGGCCGGTGCGCCGGCCCCCGACGAGGGGGAGGTCCACCGTGTGGGCACCCTCGCGCTGGCCGAGCAGGAGATGCCGGCGGAGGACGAGCGCACGGTCGGCGATGTCGTCGACGAGCACCTCGCCGATGCCCGCGCCGCACTCCGGCGCCTGGACGCCGCCGCGTCGGCCTTGGCCGAGGAACAGCCCGACGCCGTCCAGGAGTACGCCGACGCGCTGGAGGCGGCGCAGGCGTTGGACGCCTGGGACGCCGACCGCCGGGTCGACGTCGCCCTCGCCGGGCTCGGCGCCGTCAGCGACCGTGCCCGCCCGCTCGCCACGCTCTCCGTCGGCCAGCGCCACCGGATCCGGCTGGCCTGTCTGCTGGGCGCCGACTACGACTTCCTGCTGCTGGACGAGCCGACCAACCACCTCGATCTGGCGGGACTGGAGTACCTGACCGCCAGGCTGCGCGCCCACTCCGGAGGCGTGGTCGTGGTCAGCCACGACCGGGCACTGCTGTCCGATGTGGCCACCACGATCCTCGACCTCGACCCCACCCGCGACAGCCGCCCACAGGTCCACGGCGGCGGATACGCGGGCTATCGCGAGGGCCGGGAGGCCGAACGGGTCCGGTGGGAGGCGGAGTACGAGCAGCAGCAGATCGAACAGGTCCGCCTCGAGCATGCCTTGTCGGAGGCGCAGAACCGGCTGAGCACTGGATGGCGCCCGGACAAGGGCACCGGCAAGCATCAGCGTGCCACCCGTGCCGGGGCGCTGGCCCGCTCCGTGCACCGCCGTCAGGACGACCTGGAAAGCCACAGGGTCACCGCGCCCGTACCGCCGCGGCGTTTCCTCATGCCCGAACTCCCCGCCCGGCCCGGCGTACTGCTGCTGCGCGCACACGAGGTGAGCGTCCACGGACGGCTGTCCCGGTCGACCACCCTGGCGGTGGCGTCCGGCGACCGGCTGGCCGTCACCGGGCCGAACGGAGCAGGCAAGTCCACGCTCCTGTCCGTCCTGGCCGGGCAGGTCGCACCCACCACGGGCCGGGTGCACCGGGCGCGCACCGTACGTCTGCACCTCCTGGGACAGGAGTCGCCGCACGCGACGCGGCGACGAGCCCGTGACCTCTACGAGGCGCACACCGCGCGGCTGGTGACCGCCGGGGTCCTCGCGGAGGGCGAGGTCGTGGGGCTCGGGGCGCTGGGTCTGCTCACCTCGCGCGACGCCGAGAAGCCGGTGGCCGAACTGTCGATGGGTCAGCAGCGCCGTCTCGACCTCGCCCTGGCGCTCGCCACCCGGCCGCACGTCCTGCTGCTGGACGAGCCGACCAACCACCTGTCCATCGCCCTGGTCGACGAACTCACCGACGCCCTGCACGCCACGGAAGCGGCCGTCGTCGTCGCCACGCACGACCGGCAGATGCGACGCGACATCCACGACTGGCCACGCCTCACGCTGTCCCACCGGGAGGCGGCACAGCAGGAGGCAGCACAGCAGGAGGCAGCACAGCAAGGGCGCGCTCACTTCTGACAACTCAAGACCTTGGTCGTGGGCGAGGGTGGGCGGCATGACGACTTGAAGAGCACGGAACGAACGGCTGATCTGGCGAAGGGTCGCGACCTGGGACACGGTCGTCGACGGGGATCGGCGGGTCTGTGCCGACTGCGGACGCCTGTCCGCTCGTACAAGTACCGCTACTATCCGCCATCTGCTGTGGGTCGACCCGGCGCGCGACCTCGTGATCAGCTCACGCCGGGGCGCGGAGGTCGAGACGCTCCTCGCGGATGTGTCGCGGGCGGTGGCGCCCGGCGGGTGAGCTGCGGCAGTCCCCGAAATCCGGTGTGCGCAAGGGCCTCCCCCACGTGACAATCAGGGACCACCAAGGGGAGGAACACATGAGCCAGGCTTACCTGACTCTTCATGAGCTGCTGCCGCCGGAGGAGTTGGCGGCGGCGCTCGAAGCGGGGCACGTCACGCGCAAGGCACACCCGGAACTGCCGATCTCCATCCTCACGTACACGAGGACATGCCAGTACGAGCGGGTGTGGAACCGGGTGACCACGCGCTGCCGCGGCCTCGTGGCCGACGACGCCACCGGTGAGATCGTCGCGCTTCCGCTGCCGAAGTTCTTCAACGTCGGTGAGCACGAGTCCGGTCAGCCGTACGCCCCGAGCCTCCCGGACGAGCCGTTCGAGGTGTACGACAAGGTCGACGGCAGTCTGGCGGTGATCTTCCACTACGCCGGCCGGTGGCGGGTCGCGTCCAAGGGTTCGTTCGTCAGCGTCCAGGCCACCTGGGCGCAGCGGCTGCTCGACGGGAAGGACACGTCCGGTCTCGTCCCCGGGGTGACCTACCTCGCCGAGATCCTTTACCCGGAGAACCGGATCGTCGTCGACTACGGCGACCGGCGTGATGTGGTGCTGCTGGCCGCGTTCGCCAAGGACGGCACGGAAGTCGCCCTGGCGGAGGCCGCGATCGGCTGGCGCGGCATCGGCTCGGTCGTCACCGTCCGGCCCGCCGTGCCGCTCGCCGAGCTGCTGGCCATGACCGAGGGCAACCGGCTGCCCGGCGGCCTGGCGGCCACGGGCACCGACGCGGAGGGCTTCGTGCTGCGCTTCGCCTCGGGCGTACGGGCCAAGGCCAAGTTCGCCGAGTACGTGCGGCTCCACAAGGTGCTCACCGGTGTGACCGAGCGGGACATCTGGCGCGGTCACGGCATCCAGCGGTTCGCAGGTCTGCCCGCCAAGCAGGTGGCCCAGGCGCTGAACTGTTCGGCCGAGGACATCGACGCGTCCGGCGGCCGACCCCTGGACGCGCTGCTGGAGCAGGTGCCCGACGAGTTCGACGCCTGGGTGCGGGGTGTCGTCGCGGGCATCGAGAAGCAGGTGGACGACCGCGAGCGGGCGATCGACGAGGCGTTCCGGTCGCTCGCCCCTCTCGCCGGCGACCGGGGAGCCTTCGCCCGCGCGGTGCGTGAGCTGCCCGACCCGGCCGTGCGTCCCGCCATGTTCCTGCGCCTGGACGGGCGTCCGACCGAGCTCGTGACGTACCGTTCCACCCGGCCGGAGGCGTCCGACCCCTTCAAGAACGACGAGGAGAACTGACCGTGCCCGTGGTACACGTCATGACGGGCCTCCCCGCCTCGGGGAAGACGACCGCCGCGCGCAAGCTGCAGGCGGAGTCCGAGGGGCGGATGCGCCGCGTCAACCTCGACGATCTGCGGGCGATGCTCGACATCCCGCTGCCCGAGGGGGCCGAGCGTCGGTCGTACGCGCACGAGCAGACCGTGCTGGCGATCCAGGACGCGGCGGTGCGGGCGGCCGTCGACGGCGGTTTCGACGTCGTGGTGGACAACACGCACATGACACCGCACATCCCGAAGCGGCTGAAAGCGGCGGTGGCGGGGCTTGCCACCTTCGTCGTGCACGACTTCACCGACGTGCCGGTGGAGGAGTGCCTGCGGCGCGACGCCGAGCGGGAGCGGCCGGTCGGCGAGGAGATCATCCGGCTCCTCGCCGACAAGCACACGAAGTCCCGCAAGGGTGGCTGGCGGCTCACCGCGGGGTGGCTGAACGACGAGCCCGCCGTCGAGCCGTACACCGCCGACCCGGCGCTGCCCTCGGCGGTCATGTGTGACATCGACGGCACGCTCGCCCTCAGGGGCGACCGGGGTGCCTACGACTTCACCCGCTGCGAGGAGGATCTGCTCAACGTGTCGGTGCGCGGGGCGCTGCACTCCTTCCGCAGCGCCGACGGCGATGTCGTCGTCCTGCTCTCCGGCCGCGGTGAGGAGCACCGCGAGCGGACGGAGTCGTGGCTGCGTAAGCACGAGGTGCCGTACGACGAGCTGTGGATGCGCGCCGCCGGCGACGGGCGCCGCGACGACGTGGTGAAGGCCGAGCTCTTCGACCGGCATGTACGCCATCGCTTCGCCGTACGGGTCTCCCTCGACGACCGCGACCGCGTCGTCGCCGTGTGGCGCCGGATGGGTCTGCCGACCTGGCAGGTCAACTACGGCAGCTTCTAGCCGGCGGGGCCGTTCGGTACGCGGGCCGGCCGGCCGGCGGGCGCCCGCTGGTAAAATGGGGGCACGCTTCGACACCGCAGGGGCCCGTACCGAGGGGTACGGGCCCCGGCGCGTTCCGGGCGCCAGACCAGGAAAGGTTCCCCATTGAACGCGAAGCCGTCGGCCTCCGGACTGTCCCCCGCCGACACACCCCAGCGCGCGGCAGTGCCGCAGGGCGAACCCTCGACGCCGAAGGCGGTGTCCCGGGAGCCGGCCGGGTCCTTCGACACGCTCGGGCTGCCGCCGGAGCTGCTGCGGACCATGACCGACCTCGGGGTGACGGAGCCCTTCCCGATCCAGGCGGCGACGCTGCCGAACGCGCTGGCCGGCCGCGATGTTCTCGGCCGGGCGCGGACCGGGTCGGGCAAGACGCTGGCGTTCGGGCTCGCGCTGCTCGTCCGGACGGCCGGCCTGCGGGCGGAGTCGAAGCGGCCCCTCGCGCTCGTCCTGGTGCCGACCCGGGAACTCGCGCAGCAGGTGAGCGACGCGCTGGCGCCGTACGCGCAGACGCTGAAGGTGCGGCTGGCGACGGTGGTCGGCGGGCTGTCGATCAACAAGCAGCAGGCACTGCTGCGGACCGGCGCCGAGGTGGTCGTCGCGACGCCGGGGCGGCTGGCCGACCTGGTGTCGCGCCGGGACTGTCACCTGAATCAGGTACGGATCACGGTGCTGGACGAGGCGGACCAGATGTGCGACCTGGGCTTCCTGCCGCAGGTCTCGGAGATCCTGGACCAGATCCCCTCCGACGGGCAGCGGCTGCTGTTCTCCGCCACGCTCGACCGGGACGTCGACCAGTTGGTGCGGAGCTACTTGCACGACCCGGTGCTCGCCTCGGTCGACCGGGTCGCGGGCTCGGTCACCACGATGGAACACCATGTGCTGAACATCCACGGCGCCGACAAGTACGCGACCGCGACCGAGATCGCCGCGCGGGACGGCCGGGTGCTGATGTTCCTGGACACCAAGGCCGGCGTGGACCAGTTCACCCGCCATCTGCGGGCCAGCGGCGTACGGGCCGGCGCTCTGCACAGCGGGAAGTCGCAGCCGCAGCGCACGCACACCCTCGGCCAGTTCAAGGACGGTGCGATCACCGTGCTGGTGGCCACCAACGTCGCGGCGCGGGGCATTCACATCGACGCGCTCGACCTCGTCGTCAACGTCGACCCGCCCGCCGACGCCAAGGACTATCTGCACCGGGGCGGACGCACGGCGCGCGCCGGGGAGTCCGGGAAGGTGGTCACCCTGGTCACCCCCAACCAGCGGCGGGATGTCAACCGGATGATGTCCGACGCCGGGATCCGCCCGACGGTCACCCAAGTACGCTCCGGCGAGGCGCAGTTGACCGCCATCACCGGGGCGCAGCGTCCGCCGACCGTGACGAAGTCCAGCGGCGGCAACGCCCCCTTCCGCGGCCTCGGCACCCGTCCGGGCCGTCCCGCGAAGGAGTCCCGCAAGACCGCCGAGGCCCGCAAGGCCGCGGAGGCCCGCGCGGCGGCGCGGGTACGCAAGGGCCGCTGACGCCGGCGGAACGGGCTCAGGAGCCGGGCGCGAGGCCGAGGCCGGCGAGTGCTGTCGTGCCTGCGGCGGTGTGGCCGTTTCCGGCGAGGAGGAGCGTGCGGGCCGACTGGTAGGGGCAGCCCGCCGCGTCGAATGCTGTCGCGGCGGCGAGTTGACGGGGCGGGTCGCCGTCCAGGAGGGCCTGCGCGCGGTCCAGTTGAGCGGTGGCGACGGGGTTGCCGGCGACCAGGGCCCGGGCCGCGACGACCCGTTTCCGGGCTTCGGGATGGCCGGTGAGGACCGACGCCTCGGCCCTGAGTCCCACGTACCAGTGGAGCCAGATCCAGGAGACCCACTTCCACACCTGCTCCGGCTCCGGTGCGAGCCGCTCCAGGGCCGCGTCCGGGTCCCCGTGGTGGAGCAGGACCATGGCGTCGAAGACCGCGCCGTAGCCGTGGTGGTGCTCCGCCGCGGTGCCCGCCTCGTCGACGATCGCGAGCCAGATCGCCCGTGCGTCGTGGTCGCCGCGCAGGCCGTGGATCATGGCGACCGACGCGGCGGCCGGGCCGAGCGAGAACGACCGCTGTCGGCCGCTCCGCCGCCATGCGTCGAGGAAGCGCTCGCTGCCGGTGAGTACGTCGGCGGCGTTGCCCGCGAACGCGTCCGCGACCAGGAGCCAGGACGTGGCGTGGTGTTGCACCTCGGCGAACAGGGGCTGGTCGGCGAGCTGCCTGCCCCAGCCGCGGGCCCGCGGCAGATCGCCCACGCCGAGAGCGGTCCCGGCGGCCATGGCGAGAGCGTCCATCCGCTCGTGCGTGCCGGCGGGGGTGCGCGGTACCGGGGCCAGGATGTCGATGCGGCGCCGGGCGGCGGCCGCCGCGCCGAAGGAGTCACCGGCCCAGGTCCGGGCGCCGGAGAGCGCGTCGAGGGCGGCGGACTCGGCCACCGGGTCGCCCGCCCGCCGGGCGAGTTCGACGGCTCGTTCCGCGTAACCGACCGTCTCCTGCGCGGTGTTGTCCACGCCTCCCTGGACCGCGCCGAAGGCGTCCGCGACGACTGCGGCCTCGGCGAGGGCGAGGGAGGCGGTGGCAGCGGCAGCGGCAGCGGCAGCCGGGTCCGTCGGCGGATCGGTCGGCGGATCGGTCGGCGGATCGGCCAACAGGACGACGGAGTCGGACAGTTGTCGTCCGGCCTCCGCGAGCAGGGCGGTCACCTCGTCCACGGCCGGGAGCAGGGTGAACTCGCTGGAGAAGCGGTACGCGACAGTGGCGGCGGCCGCCAGGTCACGTGCCGCACCGGCGGTGTCGCCGGCCCGGCGGGCCGCCTCGGCGGCGGCACGGTGCAGGCGGAACATGTCGTCGCCGAGCCTGCGGCAGCCGGCCACTCCGGCGGCCTCCCGCAGCGCCACGGCAGCGGCGGCAGCGCCGGCCGCGTCACCGGCCACGCCGACAACTGCGGCAACCGCGAGCGCAGCCGCCTGCTCGTACCGCTGCTGGGACTCGCCCAGCAGGTTGCGGGTGAAGGTCAGCTCGGCCAGGGCGAGGCGGTGGGCGTCCGGGCGCCGCTCCGGGCGGTCTGCGGCCCAGGCGAGGGCCGCTCGGAGGTCCTCGGCCATGGCGTCGAAGCGGGCACGCCAGTCCGCGCCCTCGGTCTCGGTGAGGGCGGTCGCGCCGGCCAGGCACCAGTCCAGGTGGCGGGACCGGACGTCCGTCAGCTCGGCGGCGTCGGCGAGCCGCTCCGTCCCGTACTGGCGGATGGTCTCCAGCGCCTGGTAGCGGGTGCCGGTCGGGGACGGTGTCGCGGTGAGCAGGCTCTGTTCGGCGAGCCGTCCGAGCCCGTCGGCGACTTCGGCCGCGTCCAGTGGGGCGAACCCGGCCACGGCCGTGGCCGCCTCGGCGGTGAACGGCACGACGAACACCGAGATCCGGCGCAGCAACGCCCGGTCCGGCGGTTCCAGCAGGTCGTGGCTCCAGTCCAGCGCCGCCCGCACCGATCGGTGCCGGTCGTCCGCGCGGGGGCCGCCGGCCAGGATGCGCAGCTGGTCGGAGAGGCCGGCCGTGAGGCCGTCCAGTCCGAGGGAGGGCCACCGTGCGGCGGCGAGTTCGATCGCGAGCGCCATGCCGTCGAGCCGTTCGCAGATGGCCGCGATCCGGTCGCGTACGGCCGGTTCCGGTGGCAGGCCGACCGCCGCCGCCCGTTCCAGGAACAGGGTCACGGCCTCCGACTCGGCGCCGCCGGCCCAGGACAGCGGCGGAACCGGGAAGACCCATTCGAACGGCACCATCATCCGGGCCCGGCTCGTCGCGAGGACCCGTAGCTTCGGGCAGGCGACCAGCAGCCGTTCCAGGAACGGCGCGACCCCGTCGCGTATCTGCTCGCAGTTGTCCAGGACCAGGAGTGCCCGGCGGTCCGTCAGGGCGGTCAGCACCGACTCGTCGATGCCGCGCCCGGGTTGTTCGCCCACACCCACGGCCGCCGCGATCGCCGCCCCCACCCGCCCCGGGTCGGTGACCGGCGCCAGGTCGACGAACCACACCCCGTCGGCGAAGTCACCGGCCGCGACGGCCGCGACGGCCAGGGCGAGTCGGGTCTTGCCCACTCCGCCCGGACCGACCGCGGTCACCTGCCGGCGCATCTTCACCGCCTCGGCCAGCTCGGCGCGCTCGCGTACCCGGCCGATGAACGCGGTCAGCGGTGCGGGGAGGGAGGGTGGCGGGCTTGGCCGCTCGGCGCGGGCGAGTTCGGCCGCGCGCCGGGAGAGCGCCCGCCGGTCCGGCTCGTCGAGCTTGCGCAGCAGGGCGGAGACATGTGACTCGACCGTGCGTACGGAGATGAAGAGCCGCGCGGAGATCTCCGCGTTGCTGAGGTGCTCCCCGAGGAGCGCGAGCACTTCGGCTTCCCTGGCCGAGACCGCTGGGACCGAGACCGCTGGGACCGAGACTGCTGGGACCGAGACTGCTGGACTGGACACCGACCCATTATCCGTTGATCCGTATCCGTTGATCCGTGGCGTCTCCGTGGTGGATTCCGTGCTCACCACGGAGGCGGGCCGTGGCCCTGCGGGGAGAGGCTGTGACCACGGCGATCGCACCTGGCGGACACACCGGGTGGGACGCGGCCCCGACCGCAGAACAAGGAACAAAGGAACAAGGGAGTGACCATGACCGGATCGCCCGCCGGCCCCCGCCCCCGTGCGGTGCGTCGCCGTGACACGGAGCACCGGCTCGCCCATGACGTCGATGTCTGGGTGGCCAGTGCCTCGGTGGACGGTGTGCCGTATCTGGTGCCGCTGTCCTTCGACTGGGACGGCGAGACGCTGTTGGTGGCCACCCCGGCCGACAGCCCGACTGGCGGGAACCTGGCCGCTACCCGGACCACTCGGCTGGGGCTGGGCCCGACCCGGGACGTGTCCATGATCGAGGGCGAGGTCGAGGTCCTCCCGATCGACGCGTTGCCACAGGAGCGGGGGGACCGGTTCGCCGCGCGCACCGGCTTCGACCCGCGGGCGTCGACCACGCCGTACCGCTGGTTCCGTGTCACCCCGCGCCGCATCCAGGCGTGGCGCGAGGCGGTCGAATTGACGGGGCGTGAGCTGATGCGCGACGGCGGCTGGCTCGGCTGACCGCCGCGATGACGTGATGACAGGTCCCCGGAACGAAGTGAATGACATTACCGATCAGACAGTGCGAGGAAGGAAGCCCGCCATGACGAACACACGGAAGCCCACCCGGAGCAGTGGCACGGCCGAGACGAAGTTCGACGGGTTCACGGCCGAGGAACGCGACGCGATGAAGGCGCACGCGCAGGAGCTGAAGACGTCCGCGCGTCGCAGCCCGCGCACGGCCAAGGCGGACGGGGAGAGCGATGTGCTCGCGAAGATCGCCGGAATGTCGGACGCGGACCGCGTTCTCGCCGAACGGCTGCACGAGATCGTCCGGTCCACGGCGCCGGACCTCACGCCGAAGCTCTGGTACGGCATGCCCGCGTACGCCAGGGACGGCAAGGTCGTCTGCTTCTTCCAGAGCGCGCAGAAGTTCAAGTCCAGGTACGCCACGCTCGGCTTCAGCGACCAGGCACGGCTCGACGAAGGCACCCTGTGGCCCACCACGTACGCCCTCACGGAACTGACCGCCGACACGGAGGCACGGATCGGCGAACTCATCAGGAGGGCCGCGGCCTGAGACCGCGGAACAACTCGTTCGGCATCGAGTGGCGGCTCGCGTCAGGTGCCCGACGTTCGGCGCTCGGCACCGAGCACACGCAGATCGCCCGGCGCGTCGCGTGCCTGGCCGCCGCGGCGGACAGGTGCGTGGGCCTGGAGCGGCAGTACACCAGGCTCAGCCCACAACGCGGGGACACCCGACCGGGACCCCGTCCACTACCGGGCCGGCCGACACCGTCGTCATCGACCTCGGCACCAACGACGGGGGTACGGGGTCGGTTCGGCACAGTTCGAGGCGGCCTGCACCAGCCGGGGGGTGTCCTTGGTCGACACCACGGGACGGCTGGCCTCCGGCGCCCTCACCGACTCCGTCCACCGAGGACTCCGTCCACCCCAGCGACGAGGGGCACCGCGCCGTCGCCGACCGTCTCGCCCCGGCCATCGCCGCCAGGATCGGCGCCTGATCCTGTCGTCGGACCTACCATGGCCTCATGGCCGTCGTCCTCTTCGCAGGTATCCCCGTGAACGACTACACAGCGGCGCTCTCCTGGTACGAGCGGCTGTTCGGTTCCCCACCGACGTTCTTCCCGAACGACACGGAGGCCGTGTGGGAGCTGGCCGAGCACCGCTATGTGTACATCGAGCACCGACCCGGGCGCGGCGGCCACGCCCTGCACACCGTCTTCGTCGACGATCTGGACGCCCGTGTCGCCGGGATCACCGGTCGGGGGCTGGAGCCCAGCAGTCGCGAGACCTACGCGAACGGCGTACGCAAGGTCACATACCACGATCCGGACGGGAACGAGATCGGGCTAGGCGGCGGTCCGCTCTGATGTGTCCGTTCTGATGTGTCCGCTCTGATGTGTCCGCTCTGATGTGTCCGCTCTGATGTGTCCGGGCGGCGGAGGCCGCGGGCGGGGCTTCACTTCTGCTTCCCGATGTCGTCGGAGCGCGTCACGAAACGTGCGGCTCCCCCGGTCACCCGGAACAGGAACCCGCCGCTGTCGTCGCCGACCTGGAAGAACTGCGAGGTGGCGTCGAAGCTCATCCGGCGGGTGATGCCCTGCCAGGGGCGGCGCAGGAGTTCGGAGCGCAGGGCGGAGCGGCCGTCGTCGCCGACGGAGGCGAGGCCCTGGGCGGCGAACCGGACGGCGTCGTACGCCTCGGCCGCCCAGGGGCCGGGCGCGGCCCCCGCGTTGCGGGCGCGGTACGCGGCGGCGAACGCCTTGGTACGGGGGTCGGCGCTCGCGTCGGTGTAGCCCGTACCGATCCTCCAGTCCTCGCCGACGGCGAGGAAGGGTACGGCGAGGACGTGCTCGCCCGCGACCCGGGCGCCCCGGTGGCCCGCGTCCCGCAGCGCGCGGGCGCAGGCGGCGGCGCGGTCGGGGTCCACTCCGGCGAAGAGGACGGCGTCGCGGGGGCGGGCGGCGATGCGGCGCGCGACCGCGGTGAAGTCGTCGTCGGCGGGGGCCTCCTCCACCGCCGTCTCGCTGTCGAGCTTGCCGTGGACGGTGGCGATGCGGACCGTGGGCAGGCTCTCGGTCTCGGTGGCCAGGTCGTGCACGATCACCGTGCGGGCGGGCTTGACGACCCGGTTCAGATGACGCAGCACCGCGTGCGGGCCGAGGGTCAGGGTGGAGCGCAGGACGAGCGCGGTGGTGGTGTTGGTGGTGTTGAGTGCCTCGGTGTCGGCGCGGGTGACCAGCACGGTCAGCCGGGCCTCGGTGCACGGGGGCAGGGCCGTGAGTACGGCCGCGTCGCCACCCACGGCGATCACCACGGACACGTCCGGGTCCCCGGCGAGCCGGACTGCCGCCTCGGTGGAGCCCGCCGTGGTGCCTTGGTCGTCGGTGGTGCGCAGCACGAGGTCGACGGTGCGCCGGGCGTCCTGGTTGTGTTCCTCGACGGCGAGGCGGGCGCCGCGCTCCTGGGCCGTGTGGAAGGGGTCGTCCGGGCTGCCGAGCAGGGCGACCACATGGCGGGACCGCCGGGTGGAGCCGGTGTGGGTGGACGCCGCGCCCCGGCCCCACCGCCACCACGCGCCCGTGCCGGCCGCCCCGGTGACGCCGAGCGCGACCCCGGCGACGAGCAGGCGCCGACGGGTGGGCGAGGGCGCGGCGCCGGGCGCGTTCACCGGGGAAGGGCCGACGATCACGGTGGGGTCGGGCACGGGCAGGGCGAGGACGCGTGCGGCGCGGGTGGCGACGAGGGCGGGCAGACCTTCGGGCAGCCATCCGGCGGAGGTGAACTCGCCGAGGACTTCGCGGAGTTCGCCCGCGTCCGGCCGCCGCTCGGGTTCCTTCGCCAGACATCGCCGTACGGTGCTGCCGAGGGCATCCGGTACGCCGTCCAGGTCGGGTCGCTCGTGCACCGTCCGGTACAGGACGGCCGCGGCGCCCCCGGCACCGAACGGGGGCCGGCCGGTGGCCGTGCGGGCGAGGACGCAGCCGAGGGAGAAGACGTCGCTGGGCGGTCCCACGGTGTGCCCTCGGGCCTGCTCGGGCGAGAGGTAGCCGGGCGAGCCCACGACGGTGCCGTCCGAGGTGAGCGCGGTCGCGCCGACGGCCCGGGCGATCCCGAAGTCGATCAGGCGCGGCCCGTCCACGGCCAGCAGCACGTTCCCGGGCTTGACGTCCCGGTGGACGAGACCGGCCGTGTGCACGTCGGCCAGGGTCTCGGCCAACGCGGCACCCAGGCCGCGCAGTTGTGCCTCGGGCCAGGGTCCGTGCAGGGCGACGGCCTCGGCGAGGGACGGGCCCGGCACGTAGGCGGTGGCCAGCCACGGGGGGCGTGCGTCGGCGTCGGCCGCGACGACCGGCACGGTCCACCGGCCCGTGAGCCGCGACGCCAGCTCGGCCTCACGGCGGAAGCGGGCCCGGAAGCCCGGGTCGCCCGCGTACTCGGCGCGGATCACCTTCAGCGCGCACCAGGCACCGTGCGGCGAACGCGCCAGATACACGACGCCCATGCCACCCGCGCCGAGCCGTCCCGCGAGCCGGTGACCGCCGATCACGGACGGATCCGACGGCAGGAGCCGTTCCACGTCAGCCGCCTCCTCGTCGCTCCGCATCCGCCCCCGGCCGCTCGCCGTACGCCTCAGCCCCGGTTCTCCGCGGCCCGTTCCAGATCGCCCAGCGAGCCCAGTTGCCGAAAGCGCCCGTCGCGGACCACGTGGACGTACGTCTCGTCCGCCCACCCGTACCCGGTGTTGTCGTAGCGATGATGGTCGTCGAAGGTGTATGTCCGGGCGATGCCCGCGTACTTCACCTTGCTCAGCCGCTCGGCGAGCGCGGCCCGCACCGGCCGTCGGTCCGCCTTCGCCGGCACCGTGCGGGCGAACTCGGTGAGCAGCAGCCGAGCGCTGTCGTATGCCTCGCCGGCGTACGGCTCCGGGGCGGCGCCGTACCGTTCGCGCCACGCCGCGGTGAAGTCCTTGGCCTTCTTCGTCGACAGTGCGGAGGGGTCCACGGCCGAGGTGACCACGTACCAGCCCTCGCCTGCGGCTCCGGCACGGCGCGGGAAGTCGGAGCCGTACAGCTGGTGCTGCAACCAGCGCGGCCCGGTGAATCCGGCCGCGGCCAGGTCCTGGGCCACGCGGACGGTGGTGTCGAGGGGGCCGAGGTACACGAAGGCCTCGACACCCGTGGCGAGCACTTCCCGGACGACCCTCGGGGTGTCGTCCGTCTCCTCCGCGACGACCCGGGGTACGACGGGGGCGCCGAGGACGTCGCGCCAGTCTCTGACCAGCAGACTGCCCTGGTCCTGGACGACGGAGCCCCCGGCCCGGTCGATCACGATGCCGACCGGCCGTACCTGTCGGGCCACGAAGGCGTGGAGCGCGATCCAGCCGCCGAGGGCGGCGTGGGCGGTGCCGCTCTGGAACGAGGTCTTGGGTGACAGCAGGGAGAAGCCCTGCTCGCCCGTGGTGCTGGACACATGGGTCAGCCCCGCCTCGCCGTAGACGCCGGCGGCCGACCACATCGGGATCTCGGCGACAGGTCCCAGCACGGCGACGACGTCCCGGTCGGCGGTGAAGGCTCGGGCCACCTCGCGGGCGGTGTCCGCGTCGCCCCGGTCCGCGCGGACCTTCACCTCCAGGTCGTAGGCCCGCTTCGGTGAGGCGTTGTGCTCGGCGACGGCGAGGCGGGCGGCCCGTTCACAGGTCCGGCTGACGGCGGCGACACCCGTGGCGGTGGACCCGTGCACGCCGAGGACGTACACGGGGCGCCCGGCGCTCCCGGACGGCTCGTCGTCGTCCGACGCCCACACCGCCGCTCCGGTGCCGCCGGCCGCGAGCAGCAGCGCGCCTCCGGCCAGCAGCAGGCGGCGGCGTCCCGGGTGCGCGGGTGGGGTGTCCGACGGGGCCTGTCCGTCCGGCTCGTCGACGACCGTGGGTTCGACGTCGGGCAGGGCAAGACCTTCGGCGGCTCGTGCGGCGACCATCCGGGCGACGGGGTCGGGGAGCCGGTCGCCGAAAGCCTCCGGAGCGTCTTCGGCGAGCAGCCGCCGTAACTCGTCGGTCGTGGGCCGCGGGTCCGGGGCCTTGGCCAGGCAGCGTTCGACCACTGACAGCAACTCGCCTTCCAGGGGGCCGAGTTCGGGCTCGCCGTGGACCGTGCGATAGAGCAGGGCGTCGGGCGTGCCGGTGCCGAAGGGAGGGGTGCCGGTGGAGGCGTACGCCAGCACGCAGCCCAGCGCGAAGACGTCGCTCGCGGACGAGGCTGGGCGGCCCTGCGCCTGCTCCGGGGCGAGGAAGCCGGGGGTGCCGATCACCAGGCCGGACGCGGTCAGTGCCGTGTCGTCGGCGGCGCGCGCGATGCCGAAGTCGATCAGGCGGGGGCCGTCCACGGCGAGCAGTACGTTGCCCGGTTTGACATCCCGGTGGACGAGTCCGGCCGCGTGCACGGCCGCCAGCGCCTCGGCCAGCAGCCCGCCCAGCCCGCGTACGGCACGCGGGGGCAGCGGCCCGTGCCCGGCGACGGCCTCGGCGACGGACGGCCCGGGGACGAACGTGGTGGCCAGCCATGGTTCGCGTGCCTCGGCGTCCGCGTCCAGGACGGGCGCCACCCAGGGGCTGTCCACCCGCCGTGCCAGCTCCGCCTCCCGGGCGAACCGGGCCCGGAAGTCGTCGTCGCCGGTACTCTCCCCCCGGACCACCTTGACCGCCGCGAGCGCCCCGGAGTCGGTGCGTCCGAGGTACACGACGCCCATGCCGCCCGCACCGAGCCGCCGCAGCAGCCGGAACCCGGCGATGCGGGACGGGTCGGACGACGTCAGCGGTTCGCTCACTGCTCCGCCCCCTCCGTCTGGGTGGGGTCGCCGGTGGCCCCCGTGTCGCCCGTCCCGCCCAGGCGGTCGATGTCGGCGGCGACGAAGGCCACCCCCTTCGCCACGCCGGCGGTGATCGTGTCCTCCTCCGTCTCGCTCCGGCCCGCGCCCTGCCGTGCCGTCGCGGCCACGGTGACCGGACCGACCCGGAACATGTACCAGTCGAAGGGGTGTGCCTTCCCGCCGTCGGTCAGCCACTCGCCCGTCTCCGTCAGGTCGTCCTCGGTGATCGCGGACCGCGCGTCGGTGTACGCGTCGATCTGGGAGTACAGGCCGCGCACCCGGTCGGTGGCGTTGAGCCGCTGCTCGGGGCAGCGCAGCGCGGACTCCAGTGCCCCGGCCATGTCGCGGCGCGCCGACACGGCGTCCCGGTGCACGGTGACGGTCAGCGACACGTACACCGGTCCTTTGCCGTCCCGCTCCGGCAGTTCGAACGAGCGCGTGAGACTGGCCAGTACGGTGTCCGGCAGCGCCTCGCGCCGCCACAGACAGTCCTGACCGAGCACCGCCCACTGGGCCGGATCGCTCTCGTACGGCTCGCGTTTACGGAACCCGCTGCCGAAGTAGTCGGGGCGCACATCGAGATCACGGACGAACGCGAGCGCCTCGGCCCGCGTTCTCGGCGCCCGGTCCTCGGCGAGCGTGTACGGCTCGCTCACGGGCGGCGTCGAGAGCGAGGGCGACGCGGTGGCGGTCCTGCTCGGCTTCCCATCCGCGTCGGGCTCGTCGTCCGACCCGCTGGTACACCCCGCCAGCAGCAGCGCCACCGCCACCGCGGTCGGGGCTGGTCTCCACCCGGCCATGCAGCACTCCCGCCCGTGCACCCGCCCCCTGGTGGACGGTGTGGCGTTTGTATGGGCAGTGTGGCGCATGGGATCGCGTCTGGCCCCCAACTTGCCCTACAGAAATACATAGTTAGGGAACCGTCGGTGCGGTGATCTCCCGCTTGAGGATCTTGCCGCTGGGGCCGGTCGGCAGGGTGTCCACGATCCACACCTCGCGCGGGCCCGTGGTCGATCTCCCGGTCGTGGAGCGCGCCCGTCTGCTGCAGACCCTGGAACACTGGTTTGCCGCCGCGGGCTCGGCCACCGACGCGGCCCGGAGCCTCTTCGTCCACCCCATCACCGTCCGTTACCGGCTGCGCCGTATCGAGGAGCTGACGGACCGGTCCCTGTCCGATCCGCGCGCGGTGGCGCACATCGGCGCGGCCCTCCTGGCCGTCCGGGGCCCCGGCGCCGGGCACGACGAGCAGCCGGCGGCCGGACGGTCCGACGGAACGGAGTGGTCTGACGGAACGGAGTGATCCGACCGAGCGGACGGCTGGCCACGGCACGGCCGGCTACGGCTGGTGAATCGAACAGATGGCCACCCCACGCCGACGTACGGCACCGCGCGGTGACCGAACAGCGGCCGTGCCGGGCGCTCCATGGCGCCGAGCCCCGGTGGGCGGGTTCATCGGCATGCTGACGCCGCACGGTGGGCGTATGGTCCGCATATGGATGACGTGTGGTGGCTGCCCGTTCGCTCCGTCGGACCGGTCCGGGGCAGGTGAGGGCGTGCCCGGTCCTGGCGTCGTCGGTCCGCAGGCGCTGGAGTCCGTTCTGATCGAGGTCGCCCGGGAGAGCGGCACGTCGGTGACGGCGGTGTATCTGCTGCCGCCGGAGGAGCCGGTGCTGCAGCTGGCGGTGCTGGGCGGGGTGCCCTGGGAGATCTCCATGCCCTGGGCGCGGGTGGCACTGAAGGCGTCCTCCCCGGTGTCCGACGCCGTACGGGAGCACCGGCTGGTGTGGGTGAGCGGGCAGGAGGAGCTGGCGCGCCGCTATCCACGGCTGGCGCTGGTCGTGCCCTACCGCTTCACGTTGGCCGCCGCTCCGATCACCACGGGCACGGCCACCTGGGGCGGTCTGGTGCTGCAGTGGCCGGCCTCGCACCCGCCGCGGCCGAGCCCCCGGGAGCGGGATGAGATCACCGGCGCCTGTCACCGGCTGGGGCTGCTCCTGCGGGAGGCGGCCGCCGACGGCCATCCGGTACGCCCCGCCGCCGAGCCGGTGATGCTGCCCCCGCTGCGGAGCAGGATCGCGGGACCGGCCGAGGCGCAGGCCGCGGTCGACTTCGCCGAGCGTCTCCCGGGCGGCTGCTGCTCGCTCGGCGTGGACGGACGTATCACCTTCGTCAGCACCAGGGCCGCCGAACTGCTCGGCGCCGACATCCCCGACCTGCTCGGCGCGAAGCCGTGGGAGGCACTGCGCTGGCTGGACGGCCCGACCGCCGAGGACAGCTACCGGACGGCCGTGCTCAGCCACGAACCAATGTCCTTCATCGCCCGGCGCCCCCCGGACCGGTGGCTGTCCTTCAGTCTCGTGCCGGACGCCTCCGGCATAAGCGTCCACATCTCGCCCACCCACTCGGCCCACGCCCACGCTCCGGTCACGACTCCTCCCGGGCCGCGTGCACCCTCCGCCGCCGCGTCGGGGCGACCCAACACCCTTTACCACCTGATGCACCTGGCCGCCACGCTCACCGAGGCCGTCGGCGTACGCGATGTGGTCGACCAGGTCGCCGACCAGGCCCTGCCCGCGTTCGGCGCCGCGGCCCTCGCCCTGCTGACGGCGGAGGACGGCCGGCTGCGGATCATCGGCTACCGCGGCTACACCGCCGAACTGATGGAACGTTTCGACGCCGCCCCGCTCACCGCGGACACCCCCGCCGTACGCGCCCTCACCACGGGTGTCCCCGCCTTCTTCGACACGTTCGCCGACCTCAAGCGCGCCTATCCTCCCGCGGTCCTCCAGGACGCCCGGGCCGCCTGGGCCTTTCTCCCTCTGATCACCTCGGGGCGTCCGGTCGGCTCCCTCGTCCTGGCCTACGACCAGCCCCACCCCTTCACCCCGGAGGAGCGTGCCATCCTCACCTCCACCGCCGGGCTCATCGCCCAGGCCCTGGACCGGGCCCGGCTCTACGACGCCAAGCACCAGCTCGCCCACAACCTCCAGGCCGGGCTGCTGCCCCACACCCTGCCCCGCGTCGCCGGTCTGGACGTGGCCGCCCGCTACCTCCCGGCCACCCGGGGCATGGACATCGGCGGCGACTTCTACGACCTCATCCGCCTGGACTCCACCACGGCCGCCGCGGCCATCGGCGACGTGCAGGGCCACAACGTCAACGCCGCCGCCCTCATGGGACAGGTCCGCACCGCCGTCCACGCCACCGCCGGCGCGGCCCCCGACGAGGTCCTCGCCCGCACCAACCGCCTGCTCACCGACCTCGACCCCGACCTGTTCACCAGCTGCCTCTACGTCCATCTCGACCTGAGCGCGCACACCGCCTGTCTGGCCACCGCCGGACACCCGCCCCCGCTGCTGCGCCACCCCGACGGCCGCACCGAACCCCTCCATCTGCCGCCCGGACTCCTCCTCGGCATCGACGCCGACGCCGACTACGCGTCCACCGAGATCCCGCTGCCGCCCGGCTCCGTACTGGCTCTCTACACCGACGGACTCGTCGAAGCCCCCGGCATCGACATCGACGACGCGGTCGACGACCTCGCCCGCGCACTCGCCCGCGCCGATCCGGCCGGCCCCCGATCGATGGACGCCGTCGCCGACACCCTCGTCCAGCACGCCCGTCGCGCCGCGCCGCGCAGCGACGACATCGCACTGCTCCTCATCCACCCGACCTGAGAGACAGCAGCAGTTGGTGCCGGGCCACCGGATTCTCTTCGTTCACCTCACCCGGTTCGTTCACCTCACCCGGCGTGCCCGTCGCTGCAGACGGGGCACGCGGTCGAAGATCGCGGCAAGTCGTGCGCCCTGGTCGAAGAGCGTGGTCGGGCGGGAGCGGTCGCCGTCGAGGTGGGTGAGGGTTTCCATGCCGAGGTAGAAGGCCACCGCCGCGCCGGCCAGTACATGTACCCGGACGACGGACGCGAGGGGTTTGCCGCGCAGGAGGAGCGTGAGCTGTTCCTCGGCCAGTTTCTCCCATTTCCGGGTTTCGAGGGCCAGTTGGGCGGCCAGCCGGGTGCCGGGTCTCGCCCCGGCGTACAGCTCCTGGACGGCGGCGATGTGCCCGCTCTCGGTGTCCTCGTCGTACAGCTCGCGCAGCCGCGCGATGGCGGGCACGGCGCGGTCGATGCCGGACAGTTGGGCACGGTAGCGGTCGATGCGGGCTCCGCTGGTCCGTTCCAGCGCCGCCACCAGCAGGTCGTCCAGGTCCGCGAAGTGGTAGTAGATCACTCCGGGTGCGAAGCCGCCGACCTGGGCTATCGCCCGTGCCGTGGTCCCGCCATAGCCGTTGCGGACCAGGCAGACGAGGGCGGCTTCCAGGACACGGTCGCGGGTGCCACGAGCGCTACGGCTGTCGCGGGTGCCACGGGTGCCACGGGTGTCAGGGGTGTCAGGGGTGTCAGGGGTGTCAGACAACGCGCACCGGCCGTACCCCGTGGGCGGCGAAGTGGCCTTCGAGCCGGCGTGCCAGCTCCGGGAGGTGGTGGCTGGGCACCCGCGGGTAGAGGTGGTGCTCCAGGTGGTACGTGAGTTCCAGGAAGACGGCGGGGATGATCCTCCCGCGCAGGGTGCGGGTCTGCGTCAACGGGGTTTCTCCGTAGTCGTGGTGCGGCAGATACACCGTCAGGAGGGGGTACACCCAGCTCCCGACGATCGCCATCACGGTATAGACCAGCAGTCCCGGCGTGTACGGCAGGAGCAGCAATCCCCCGGCGAGCGCGGCGAACGGGGCCACGGCCTCCGCCAGCAGCCAGCGGCGATCCCGTCCGCGCCGGTAGGACCAGAACCAGAGGCGTACGAGGAAGACGGGGCCGTAGCAGACCGCGCCCAGGAGGGACAGTTCGGCGGGATAGCCCTCCGGGTCATCGGGGTGCGGGAAAAGGCGGTGGTGCTGGGTGTGCGTGGCGCGGTAGGCGTGGCCGCTCTCCAGCAGGGCCAGCCCCATCGCGAACAGCGCCCAGTCGGTGGCCCGTGGTGACAGGCCGATCGTGCGGTGCACCACGTCGTGGGTGACGGTCACGACGGCGACGAAGATCCCGAACACGATCACGGGTGTCAGCCACCACCAGCCGAGCCACACCGCGCCGGCGAAGACCAGCACTCCGGCTCCCGGCCGGACCAGCGCGACGATCCGCCGCCGGCGAGTGGTGACGAGCAGATCCTCGCCGAGTTCGGCCAGGGTCGGAAGACCGGGTGCCGGGGGGCTCGGGGGGCCGGTGGGCCCTGGGTTGTCGGATGCGGTCATCTGGCGCGTCTCCTCTCCTGCAGCAGTCCTTCGGCGACGATGCGGCTGCCCAGCACACAGGCGACCGTGCCGAGGCCCGGCCAGGTCGAGTCGCCGACCAGCCACAGGCCGGGGCCACCCAGGTCGTGCGGAACGGCGTGCTGGTTGGTGTTGGCCAGGCGCTGGCGGGCGCCACCGACCGCGCCCTCCGGGCGGAAGGCGAACCGTTCGTAGCTGCGGGGCGTTCCGGTCTGGGCGATCACGGCACGTTCCCCGAGACGGGGGTACGCCCGCCGCGCACAGGCGAGGAGTTGCTCGCCGGTCTCCTTCTTGCGTTGCTCGTACGCCGCCGGGTCGAGGTCGCGCCAGTCGGCGAGGTCGGTGTGGGTGGAGATCATCACGGCGCGGTGGCCGGGCGGTGCGCTGAGAGTGTCTCCGGGTGCGGACACGGAGACGAACATGTTGTTGCCGTCGCCCAGGGGGCGGTCGTAGGACTGAAGCAGCTGATGGTGTGTCAATTCCTGGTCGGCGACCTCGGATTCGGGGACGCCGAGAAAGACGACGGTCGCACCGCCGAGGGCGTCCGCGTCGCGTCTCAGGTATCGACGGAGTCGGCGGGCGACGGGGAGCCCCGCGCAGATCGTCGCCGTGGTGGCGGCGGGGACCGCGCACACTATCCGGCGGGCGTGAAAAGCTCCCTGACGAGTCGTCAATTCATAGGCGTCGGGTCCGCCTTGGACCCGAGTGACGCGGCAGGCGGTGCGGAGTGAGCCGCCCAGCTCTCTGTAGCGTCCGACCAGCACGCGCCAGAAGCCGTGCATACCGCCGTTGTGCCTGCTGAGGCCCGCGCCCCGGATGGTCACCCCGAGCGCCGCGTTGATGAGGGGCGCGTCGTCGACACCCGTGTGGACGGTGTCCTCGACCAGCATGGCGAGCAGTCCGACCAGCGCGGCGTCCGCGCGCAGGCCGTGGTCGCGCAGCGCGTCTCCCAGGGTCCGGTTCAGGTGACGGGTGTACGGGAGTCCGGACCACCCGAGCGCCCGCAGGTCGTGGAAGGCGTCGGCGGGGTCGCGGATCGGCAGCCGTACGCCCGCCCGGCTGGCCCGCCAGAACGTGTGCGCGAGCCGGTCGAGCAGGTCCCAGAACGCGCGATGCCGCTCACTGTCGCCGAGCATGCGCAGCCGTTCGGCGTGCCAGGCGGCCTGGTCGCGGTGGAGCACCACATGCCGGTCCGGCAAATGGGCTTGGTAGCCCGGCAGTTCCTGTGCGTCCAGGGGTGGAATCCCGACGCTGTCGAGGAGTTCGCCGCCGACGCCACCGGGGCCGAAGTCGACCAGGGTCGTCGCGCCCACATCGAAGGAGAAGCCGCGTTTGCGGTAGTAGCCGGCGCAGCCGCCCGCATGGCCGTGCGCCTCCAGCATGATCGTGGACAGGCCCGCCGCCTGCAGGCGCAGCGCCGTCGCCATGCCGGCCATCCCGCCGCCGATCACCGCCACGTCGGCGTAGCCGTCTCCACAACCGGCCGTGCTCCGGCTCGCGTTCTGAACGTTCGTTCTGAACATTCGTTCAGAGTGGGGTAGTTCCTTCTCCGCGTCAATGGATCGGGCGTGTGCGAAGAGACTCGCGGGAACCGCACCCGCCGGGATTGCGTACCTCTGTACGATCACCGGTCACGCACGGGGTATCGCGGTGGAGGGGGCGGCGATGGACGACAAGTCGGCTGGACGAAGAGGTGGTTGGCGGCTGCGGGCCGCCGCATCGGGGGCCGCTGCGGCTGTGCTGCTCGGCGGTTGCAGCGCGGGGGCTTCGGAGCGGGCGGCCGAGCCCGGGGCCAAGGCGTCGGGGTCCTCGACGCCTTCCACTTCCGCGTCCGGGGAGGTGTCGGCGGAAGGTGCGGAGCCGTCGGCGACGCCGTTCGAGGCGGACCCGGATCGCGTACCTCGTTCCAGGGAGCAGGGCGCCGTACTGGCGGAGGCGGTCGCGATGCGGCCGCAGGACTGGGGCGCGGGCTTCCAGGCGCAGCCCCTCGCCCGTAGCGCCGAGGGCACTGTCGCCCTACTGGACGAGGAGTGCCGGTGGCAGCGCCGGGCACTGCCCGACGACGTGCTCGCCTCGCTGTCTCTCTACAGCGAACTGCCGGGCACCGGGAAGCGCGGCACGGTCAAGGTGACGGCGACGGCGACGGTGCACACGACGGTGCTCGGTGCCGACGACCATCTGTCCGAAACGCTGGAGGAGGCGCTGCGCTGCCCGGAGCAGCAGGTGCGCGCCGACGAGCGGATCGCGAAGTTGATGTCCGTGGGCACTCCCCGCGGCATGCGCGGCAACAACTACGCCGACGACTCGATCCTGG
The DNA here is from genome assembly GCF_042802555.1 of Streptomyces sp. NPDC057474. Lineage (NCBI taxonomy): Bacteria > Bacillati > Actinomycetota > Actinomycetes > Kitasatosporales > Streptomycetaceae > Streptomyces > Streptomyces sp. NPDC057474. The sequence goes on from NZ_JBHVDX010000020.1 coordinate 66,279, forward strand.
AGACGGGCGTCTATCTGACCGGCGGCGGCGAGGCCATGTACCGGTGGATGGTCACACGGCTCGGCCAGGTGACCGTGACGGTGTCGCTGAAGGGCGCCGAAGGCCTCACCGTCGACGAACTGGAGCAGTACATGACGCGTGGCACCACCACCATGCTCGACCGGGTGAGATACGAGCTGGGCGGAGGCGAGGGCTGATGGAGCGGCTGCGTTCTTCCGATCCGGCGCGGATCGCCGACCACCGTCTGCTCGGCCGGCTCGGCGCCGGCGGCATGGGGGTGGTGTATCTCGCGCGTACGCCGGCCGGTTCGCTGGTGGCACTGAAGGTGCTGGCGGCTGAGTACGCCGAGGACGCGGGTTTCCGGGAACGGTTCCGGCGTGAGGTCGAGGCCGCCCGGCGCATCAGCAGTCCCTGGGCGGTGCCGCTGGTGGACGCCGACACGGACGCGGAGGCGCCGTGGCTGGCGACGGCGTACGTGCCCGGTCCGTCCCTGGCCGAGGCCGTGGCCGCGCACGGGCCGCTCACCGCACACGGGCTGCGGATCCTCGGGGGCCGGCTGGCGCTGGCGCTGGGCGAGGTCCACCGGGCGGGGCTGGTCCACCGGGACCTCAAGCCGGGCAACGTACTGCTCGCGCCGGACGGGCCCCGGCTCATCGACTTCGGCATCGCCAGGGCGCCCGAGGACACCTCGCTCACCGCGACGGGGTTCGTGGTCGGCACACCCGGCTATCTCTCGCCGGAGCAGGCCGAAGGGCGGGGCGGTCAGACCATCGGCGCGCCCAGCGACGTGTTCTCGCTGGGCTGCGTGCTGGCGTTCGCGGCGACGGGCCGCCCGCCGTTCGGCACGGGGGCGCTCGACGCGCTCCTCTACCGGGCCGTGCACGACCCGGCCGACCTCGACGGTGTCCCGGCCGCGCTGGGCGACCCGCTGTCCCGCTGCCTGGAGAAGGACCCGGACCGCCGGCCCGGGGTGGCGGAGCTGGTACGGGAGTTGCTGCCCGGAGAGGCTGCGGAGGGTGCCGTTTCCGGGGAGGGAGTGAAGGGTTCGGCTCTCGGAGGGGCGGCGGCGGGTTCGGCTCCGGCCGGGGCGGCGGACGGTCCCGACGCAGGGTCCGGTGAGGCTTCCACCGAGACGCCTGCCGATGCCCCGGACGCCGAGGCCGACACCGGTGTCAAGGCCGACGCCGGTGTCAAGGCCGACGCCGGTGTCAAGGCCGATGTCGGTGTCAAGGCCGATGTCGGTGTCAAGGCCGATGTCGAGGCCGATGCCGATGTCGGTGTCAAGGCCGATGTCGAGGCCGATGCCGATGCCGATGTCGAGGCCGATGCCGATGTCGAGGCCGGCACCGACACCGACACCGGTGCCGGTGCCGACGAGACACCGGCCGAGCCCGCCGACGCCCCCGTCGATACGCCTGGCGGCGCCGACGCCCCCGCCTCCTGGCTCCCCGAAGAGGTCATCCGGCTGATCGCCCGGCGTTCGACCGAAGCGCTCGCGCTGCCGGACATCGACCACACCGAGATCTCGGCCGACACCTCGCGCGCGGACACCGCCCCTGGCGGCAGCTCCCCCAGCGGGACCGGTCCGCAGCGCTCCGCCTCCGACGACGACACCGCGTCCCCGGCGTCCGGCGCCGATGACACCCTGCCCACGGCGACCACAGACACCCCCGAAGCCCCCGCGAGGCGTCGCGTCCTCCTCGCCGGGGCGGGCGCGCTGCTGGCCGCAGGTGGCGGAGCCACCTGGTGGGCCCTGGGCGCGCCCACCGGCTCGGGCGACAAGAAGCCGACCGCCTCCGCCTCCTCCCGGCGCCCCGCCTACACCGTCGCGCTGCACGGTGACCTCAGCGGCGACCAGCGCGACACCGGCAAGGCCCAGGAACACGGACTGCGACTGGCCGTCGCGGAGTTCAACGCTCGACGGGACGCACCCTTCCAGGTGGACGTGCGGGCCGTGGACGACGCCGGCGACCCGGCCGAGTCGGCCCGGCTCGCGAAGCGACTCGCCGACGACCCTGCCGTACTCGCCGTGGTCGGTCCCACCACGGACGCGACCGCCCAGTCGGCGCTGGCGGCGTACGACGCCGCCCTCCTGCCCGTCCTCGGGGTGTCCCCCGGCGCCATCGGACTCTCCGTGCAGGGGTTCCGCTCGTTCCTGCACGCACGGCTGCCCGACTCGCTGCTGCCGTTCTTCATGGACCCGTTCCTGCGGAGCACCGGCTCGCGCAAGGTCGGTGTCGTCGTGGACCGGGCAGCCGACAACTACGGCTGGGAGGTCAGCAGCAGCCTGAGCAAGCAGCTGAAGTCGGCGGGACAGCCGTATCTGCCCCGGGTGGTCAGCACCATGCGGTCCGGCTTCGGTGACACGGTGGACGACCTGCTGGCCGCCGACACCGACTCGTTCGCCTTCGCCGGACTGCCCGACCGGGGCGCGTCGTTCGCCCGGACGCTGCACGAGCGCGGTTTCTCCGGTGCCCGCGCCTCCGGGCCGGCGCTGCTCGACCCGCGTTTCGTCACGGCGGCGAAGGAGGCCGCCGAGGGGTGGACGATCGTCGCACCGGTCGTCGACACGGCGGACATGCCCGAGGCGAAGGCGTTCGCGGACGCCTACCGGAAGCGGTGGAAGAAGGCGCCGCCCCCGTACGCGGCTGAGGCCTACGACGTGACCTCCATGGTGCTCAAGTCGCTCGCGGACCTCCCGTCCAAGAGCCGTACCCGCGAGGAACTGCTCGCCGCACTGCGAGCCGCCAAGTACCAGGGCATCACCAGGACTTACGGGTTCCAGCAGAACGGCCTGCCGGTCATCGACGGCACCGGCGGCTACCTCTGGCGCGTCGAGGACGGAGCCTTCGTGTACGGCGGCCCCGCGCCGCTGACGGCCTGATGGAGCCGCTGCGCACCGCCGATCCGTCGCGGCTGGGCGACTACCGCCTGCTGCGGCGGCTCGGCGCCGGCGGCATGGGTGTCGTCTTCCTGGCCCGCGCGCCGGGCGGGGCCTTCGCGGCGGTCAAGGTCGTACGGGCGTCCCATGCGGACGACGCGGGGTTCCGGGCCCGCTTCCGCCGGGAGATCGAGGTGGCCCGGCAGGTGGACAGCCCCTGGGTGGTCCCGTTGCTGGGCGCGGACGCCGACGCGGAGCATCCGTGGCTGGCGACCGCGTTCGTACCGGGCCCCTCGCTCGCGGAGGCGCTGGAGGGACACGGGCCGTGGTCCCCCGCGTCCGTGTCCGTGCTGGGACTGCGGCTCGCCGAGGCACTGGACGCGGTCCACCGGGCGGGGCTGGTGCACCGCGACGTGAAGCCGGGCAACGTGCTGCTGGCCCCGGACGGACCTCGGCTCATCGACTTCGGCATCGCGCGTACGCCGGAGGGTACGGCGCTCACGTCCACCGGCGTCGTCGTGGGCTCGCCCGGCTTCCTGTCGCCCGAACAGGCGCGGGCGCGCAGCGCCGGGATCGGCCCGCCCAGTGACGTCTTCTCGCTGGGCTGCGTCCTGGCCTTCGCCGCGACCGGCGTACGGCCGTTCGGCAGCGGCGCTGCCGCCGGGATGCTGTTGCGTACGGTCTACGACGAGCCGGAGCTGCCCGGCATCCCGGAGGCGCTGGAGCCGGTCGTACGGGCGTGCCTGGACAAGGATCCGGCGCGGCGGCCGACCGCCGTCGAGGTCGGTGCGGCGCTCGACGCGGCCGTACCCGCCGACCGGGAGCGGTGGCTGCCGGAGCCGGTGACCCGGCTGATCGCGGACCGGTCCGCGACAGTGCTCGCCATGGGCGCGATCGAGCCGACCCGGGTGTCCGTACCGGCCTCGACCGCACCGGCGGACGCGATCGCGAACGGGCCGGCGGACTCGGGCGCGGTGACGGTGACGTCCCTCAAGGAACCGGCAGCCGGTCCCCCGACCACGAGCCGCCGCGGCTTCCTGGCGCTCGGTTCCACAGGAGCGGTCGGGGTGCTGGCGGTCGGTGGCGGAGCCTGGTGGTGGAGCAACCGTGGCGATCGGAAGGCCGGCGCCGGCGCCTCGCCCTCGTCCGTCCCGCGCACCGAACTCGTCGTGGCCTTCCAGGGCGACCTCTCCGGCGCGACCGGCCGGATCGGGCGCGCCCAGCTCAACGGCGCCCGGCTGGCCGTCGCGCACGTCAACGCCGACGCCACCCGGCCGCTACGGCTGAAGCTGCGGGCGTACGACGACGGTGGCGAGCCCGATCGGAGCCTGGACCGGGCCCGGCGGCTGGTGGCGGACAAGCGGGTCCTCGCGGTGCTGGGCCCGACCACGGACGACTGTTTCCTCGCCGCGGAGACGACGTACACGAAGGCCGTACTCCCCCTCGTCTCGGTGTCGGTGGGGGTCACACCGCAGGTCAGGGAGACCGGCCTGTCCACGCTCAGTTCGCATGCGCAGCTGTCTCCGACCGATCAGCTGCTCGCCGCCCCGTGCAACGTCTATCTCACGGGCAAGGCCGACGCCCGCAAGGTGTTCCTGGTCGAGGACCGGGCCGAGGGCGACTTCGCCTGGACCCTGTGCAACTACATCCAGCGCGCACTGAGCCGCGACGGGAGGGACACGAGCGTCACGAGTGTCGCCGCCGGAAAGTTCGACCACACCGCGCTCGCCGGGAAGGTCGTAGCGGCTCGGGCGGACGCGGTCGTGTTCAGCGGGGGCCAGGAACGGGCGGGCGCCTTCGCGGCGGCGCTGCGCGGGGCCGGGTTCTCCGGGACCCGGATCGCGACACAACGGGCCTTCGGCACACGGTTCTTGAAGACTGCGGGCGCCGCCGCCGACGGCTGGGCCTTCGCCACCACGTTCATCGATCCGACGGCCACCCCGGCGGCCCGCTCCTTCACCGAGGCGTACGAGGCACGGCACGGGGAACGCCCCGGCTGGTACGCGGCGGAGGCGTACGACGCGGTGTTGTTCCTGGCCGAGGTGTGCGCGAGCAAGGACTCGCCCCTGACGGAACGCGGCGCGGTCGTGCGCCGGATGCACGAGGTGGCCTACAAGGGCATCAGCCGGACCGTCGCATACACCACGGACAACGGATACAACCACGACGCGCTGTTCCTGTTCCGCGCGACCGAAAGGAAGTTCGACTTTCTGGGGCAGTACCAGCGGGCGGATGTGTGAGGCCGGTCGCCAAGGCCGACCGTTCGGGCAGGTCGTCCGGGCAGGTCGTCGAGGGTGGGGTCACGACGGGCGTCGAAGGTGGGGTCGAGGGTGGTCATCGGGGCCGGGCCCGAGGGGCTATCTTGCCTTTATGTCGCAGGACTTGGTTCGCATCGTTTCCCGAGACTCGCCCATGGCTCTGGCCCAGGTGGAGCGCGTACGTGCCGAACTCGCCGTGCTCCACCCCACGCTTCGCACCGAAGTGGTCCCCGTGAAGACGACCGGGGACAAGTGGATGGGCGACCTCTCCAAGGTCGAGGGCAAGGGGGCGTTCACCAAGGAGGTCGACGCCGCGCTCATCGCGGGCGAGGCGGATCTCGCCGTGCACTGTGTGAAGGACATTCCCGCCGACCGGCCCCTCCCGGCGGGCACGATGTTCGCCGCGTTCCTCGAGCGGGACGACATCCGCGACGCGCTCGTGGACCCCGCCGGGCGCACCCTGGACGAGCTGCCCGCGGGGACTCGTATCGGCACGTCCTCCGTACGGCGCACCGCGCAACTCGCCGCTTCTCACCCGCACTTGGACTGTGTGCCGTTCCGCGGCAACGCCAACCGCCGTCTGGAGAAGCTCGCCGCCGGCGAGGCGGACGCGCTGCTGCTGGCCGTCTCCGGGCTGGAGCGGATCGGACGTGCGGATGTGATCAGCGAGATCCTGTCCGTCGAGACGATGATGCCGCCGATCGGGGCGGGCGTTCTGGCGCTGCAGTGCCGTGAGGACGACGCCCTCACCATCGATACCGTCAGCGGCCTGGGCGACCCGGACACCCACCGAGAAACACTCGCCGAGCGCATGTTCCTGCATGTCCTCCAGGGGCACTGCAACAGCCCCATCGCCGGGTTCGCCCGCACGCACCGGAGCGGCGAACTCTCCCTCCGTGCCTGCGTGTTCACCCCCGACGGCAAGACCGTCCTCAACGCCCACGAATGGGCCGGCCGACTCGACCCGGCGACCCTGGGTACCTCCGTCGCCGTCGCTCTGCTCCGCCAAGGCGCCCGGGACCTCATCGACGGCATCCCCCACTGACCCTCGTCCAGGTTCGCTGGATCGACCGGTAGTCGATCACGACGATGCTCTCCTGAGTCAGGGCTTCGCGGGCCTGGGGTGATGTGAGGAACTCGTAGTCCGTACGGCGCACCAGCCAGCCACCGTCGATCGCCTGCGAGGCCGGGTCGCCGAGACCGGGGTGGACGGCCCATTCGTTCAGTCCGGCCGGCAGGTCGCGCAGCAGCTGCCGGTACCGGGCCGCTTTCCCTTCGGTGTCGAGGGAGAAGCTGTCCAGGAAGTCGTTGTCGACGACCGGCAACCCCCGCTGTCGCGTCGCCTGCCGTCCGGGCTCCAGCCAGACCCGTGCCGCCAGGCCGTACTCGGCGGCCAGCCCCACCGTCAGTGCGTCGGTGTGCCTTGCGGTCAGTGACGCCGGGCGGCCAGCGGTGCCTGACGGCCTATGGTGCCTGACGGCCAGTGACGCCTGGCGGTCAGCGGTGCCTTGCGGTCAGTGACGCCGGGCGGCCGGTGGCGCCTGGCGGCCAGCGGTGCCTGACGGCCTATGGTGCCTGGCGGCCAGTGACGCCGGACGGTCGGTGACGCCTGGTGGTCGGTGGTGCCTGGTGGCGCGGTCAGCCGACGCGCCGGGCCAGGACCTGGCCCGGCCAGGTGTCGGATAGGAAGCGGTCGGTGGGGGTGAAGCCGTTGCGTTCGTAGAACGCGACGAGGCGGCCGCCGCCGCCCGCCCAGCAGTCGACCCGTAGGAGCTGTACGCCGGCCCGGCGGGTCTCCTCGGCGGCGTGGGCCAGCAGGGCCGCGCCGATGCCCAGACCGGCGTGCCGTCGGTCGGAGACCAGCAGCCGGACGTACCGCTCGGGTTCTCCGGCCGGTGCGATCGGCATCTGCGGGCTGGGGCCCGAGTCCAGCACCAGGGCTCCGACGGGTGTTCCGTCCAGCTCCGCGATGTACGGGGTGTTCTCGACCGTGTACCGCTCGATCCTTACCGCCCCGTCGGGCCGCCGCGAATACGGGATCGTGCCCCATTGTTCGGTGTTGCCGCGCTCGTTCATCCAGGCCACCGCCGCGTCGAGCATGCCGAGGATGGCCGGAGCATCGGCCGGGCCGCCGGGCCTGATCCGTATGCCGTGGGGGGTGTCGGTCACGGTGGCAGCCTGGTGCGGGTGAGGTGACGCGTGTTGTCCGGTGTGCGGCGGGGTGCGGCCAGGTCCGCTCACCGGGCCGTCTCCTCCGTGGGATCGTGTTCGGCGAGGCCGAGTTCGCGGTCGCCGAGCGGCGCGAAGAAGCGCTCCACGGCGGCGTCGGTGACATCGGCGAGGGTGGAAGGGGACCAACGGGGGGTGCGGTCCTTGTCGATGACCTGGGCGCGGATGCCCTCGACCAGGTCGGGGGTGGCCAGGGCGGCGCAGGAGACGCGGTACTCCTGCTCCAGGACCCGTTCCAGGGAGCCGAGCCGCCGGGCACGGCGCACGGCGGCCAGGGTGACCTTGACGGCGGTGGGCGACTTGGCGAGCAGGGTCTCGGCGGTCTCCTTCGCCGCGGGGTCGCCGTGGGCGAGCAGCCGCCGGACGATCTCCTCGGCCGTGTCGGCGGCGAAGGAGGCGTCGATCCACTCCCGCTGTCCGGCCAGCTCGCCGGGAGGCGGCTGCCGCACATGCCGGGCGAGGGCGTCCTGTACGGGCAGGGCGGCGAGGTCGTCGAGGAGGTGCCCGAGCGACATGGACGGTACGAAGTGGTCGGCGAGTCCGCACAGCAGGGCGTCGCCGGCGCCGATCTGCGCGCCGGTGAGGGCGAGGAGGGTGCCGAGTTCGCCCGGGGCCAGGGCGAGGAGGTGGGTGCCGCCGACGTCCGGTACGAAGCCGATGCCGGTCTCGGGCATGGCGATCCTCGACCGCTCGGTGACGATGCGTACGCTGCCGTGCGCGGAGACTCCGACGCCGCCGCCCATGACGATCCCGTCCATGAAGGCGACGTAGGGCTTGGGGTAGCGGGCGATACGGGCGTTGAGGTGGTACTCGTCGCGCCAGAACGCGGCCGAGGCGGTGCCGTCCCCGTCGCGGGCGTCGTCGTGGACGACGCGGATGTCGCCGCCCGCGCACAGCCCCCGCTCCCCCGCGCCGGTGATGACGACGGTCTCGACGGCCGGGTCGTGTTCCCAGGCGGTCAGTGCCTCGTCGACGCGCCGCACCATGGCGTGGTTGAGGGCGTTGAGGGCCTTCGGGCGGTTGAGGGTGATGTGGGCGGTCCGGCCGGCGGTGTGCAGGAGGACGGGCTCTTCGCCGCCGGTCATCGGCGGGTCTCCGTCAGGCCTCGGGCCACGCTGACGCGCATGTTCTCGTCGGTTCCTTCCAGGATCTGGCGGACACGTGGGTCCCGGACCATCGCGGTGGCACACCGGACGCGGCGACCGGCGACCACCCGTCATGAGACGGACCCCACTCCGAGCAGGAGCTAGTGTGATGCGCCAGAAGTCCTGTGGGTTAGTTCTGCTCTGTTTTCTGGCGGGTGGTTCCGATCTTGGTGAGGTAGTCGGCGAGGGAGTTGAGGATCTCGTCGGCTGTCTTGGTCCAGGTGAAGGGCCGCGGGTTCTCGTTCCAGGTGTCGATCCACGCAGTGATGTCGTCCTCCAGCGCCTTCACGGAGGTGTGGACGCCGCGGCGGATGAGCTTGTCGGTCAGCAGGCCGAACCACCGCTCCACCTGATTCATCCACGAGGAGCCGGTGGGGGTGAAATGGACGTGGAAGCGGGGGTGTTTGCCGAGCCACGTCCTGATCTCGGTGGTGTTGTGGGTGGCGTAGTTGTCACAGACGAGGTGGACGTCGAGTCCGGCGGGCACCGCCTTGTCGATCCGGATCAGGAACTTCTTGAACTCGATCGCCCGGTGGCGGCGGTGCAGTGCCGATATGACGGTGCCGTCGGCGATGTTGAAGGCGGCGAACAGGCTGGTGATGCCGTGCCTCAGATAGTCGTGGGTGCGGCGTTCGGGCATGCCCGGCATCATCGGCAGCACCGGCTGGGACCGGTCCAG